>CANFIE010000322.1 GCA_947446625.1 Acetobacteraceae bacterium
GCATTATGTAATTTCCAGTCTTTGCATATAAATCTGTCTCATCGTGCAAACCAAAGAGCACGAAGGCCCCTTGCTGCGCTAATATTCGTGCGTGGCTAAATTTTGAATGTACAAAGTACTTCATGAATATATCTTCCGGAACGATTCTTGGCTCGAAATATGGCTTTTCTCTCATTACAAAATGTAAAAGCCTTTTCACAGGAGGCGATTCATTAAAATTTTTTATTACAGATGCTTGATCAAAAAGAGAATTTTTAGTTCTAGAAACATAGTTCCTGTATTCCTACTCAATAAAATTTTTTTCTAGAATTTTCAAGTTGCATATATTTGCAGAAATACTGATAGAATCACTATCATAATATTTTTGCCTTCCTTCTGGTATTTCCAAATAAAATACAACTCCCTCAGTCTCATCATCACCTTCTTTGACTGCAAAATACAAAGCAACCAGCGGATTAAACGATACATCCAAAAGTCTAGTCGGGAGCCCAAAATGTTGCATTCGAACCAAAACGTCAAACATCGAATTATCAGCCAAAAATTCCGATGGCTTCGCCACTATCAAATCTCTAATCATTTTATCTTCATTTTTTAATAACTCGTTATTTTCACTTCTTAAAATTCCCGGCAACATCTTCCAATTTTTATCTGACTGCCCTCTAAAACATATTACATTCTTGCTTTTATGCTTCATTTTTGATAAAATTTCGATGAAATTCTCAACAGTCTCAATGCGCATGATCGAAAAATCTCGAGGTTAGTACATTTTTTACGGAACACAGATCGAAAAAGCAATATCCTTAACCGCTACAACACGCTCCCTACCCCGCCCGCTGTTCAAGCGTCGGCGCGCAATCGGTCAGCGTCACCCGCCGCATGTCGCGCTTGTGCACCGTATCCTCAAACGCCCGCGCCCGATGCAGCAAGCTCCGATTGTCCCACATCACCAGATCATGCAGCCGCCACTTATGGGCGTACACAAAGCTGCGCTGGGTGGCGTGCTCCTCCAGGTCGCGCAGCAGCGCCATGGCCTCGGGCACCTGCATCCCCTCAATCCGGCCGATATGGCTTGAAAGATACAGGCTCCGCCGCCCGCTACCCGGATGAAACCGCACCATCCGCTGCGGCACCGGGGCAAAGCGCGCGCGCTCCTCGTCGGTGTATTCCACAAAGCCCAGCTTGGCGCGGGAATAGATCAGGCTGTGCCAGGTCTGCAGCGGCAGCAGCTTCCGCTGCATCGCCGGAGCAAGCGCATCCCACGCCGCCCGCATATCGGCAAACTCGGTATCGGCGCCATCCGGCGGCACCACCCTTCCATGCAGCATGGAATACTTCGCCGGGGTTTTCTTGAAGCTGCTGTCGCTGTGCCACAGCCGGTTGCCCAGGTTGAACATCCGCCGCCGGTCATCCGCCGCCAGCAGCGAGCCATCCAAATCCAGGTTCGAGATATCCGCCATGTTGTGGTGCTTCAGGCGGTTCTTGTGCACATCCACCACGCCCCGATCCTGCTCCAGCGGCCCGAGCGCCTGGCCAAAGGCCATCTGCTGGTCGTCATCCAGCGCCTGATCGCGAAACACCAGCACGCCATAGCGGTCCATGCCCCGGTCAATCTCGGCGCAAACCTCAGGCCCGGGCGTCGAGCGCAGGTCCAGCCCATGCACCTCGGCGGCAAACAACGGATGCAGCGGCGAAAATTGCAGCGCCATCTCAGGCTTCCTCCGGCTTTGCGCCAATGGTAGCCCCCATGCCGCCCAGGCGGTCAAGCCACCCCTACTTCCGCAGTTCCATCTGAATCGGCCCTTCCCGTTCGCCATTGGCAAACTGGTCCACCATGGCGTTGCCGCTATGCCCCAGCGTCGCCGCCGCGCCGGTCCACACAATCTTCCCCTTGAAGATCATTGCCGCGTCGTCGCCAATCCGCCGGGCGCTGGCCATGTCATGCGTAATGCTCACCGCCGTGGCGCCAAGCCGCTTCACGCAATCCACAATCAACCCGTCGATCACCGCGCCCATGATGGGGTCCAGCCCGGTCGTCGGCTCATCGAAGAAGATGATCTCCGGCTGCGCCGCCACCGCCCGCGCCAGCGCCACGCGCTTCTGCATCCCGCCCGAAAGCTCGGCCGGAGAAAGCTCGCCCACGCTCGCCGCCAGCCCCACGCTGGCCAGCGCCTCGACTGCGCGGTCCCGCGCCTGCGCCCGGGTAATCTTGCCCTGCGCCAGCAGCTTGAAGCACACGTTTTCCCAAACCGGCAGGCTGTCGAACAGCGCGCCATTCTGGAACAGCATGCCAATCCGGTCGCCCAGCGCCTCACGGTCCCGGCGCGGCAGCTTCAGCACGTCCACGCCATCAATCTCAATCACGCCCTCATCCGGCGTAATCAGTCCAATGATGCACTTGATGGTGACCGACTTGCCCGAGCCAGACCCACCCAGAATAACGGTGGACCGCGCCGCGCCGCAGTCCAGGTCCACGCCATCCAGCACTTGCTTGCCGCCAAACGCCTTGCGCACGCCGCGCATGCGGATCTTCAGGGTGCCGCTCATTGTGCGAAGAACATTTCGGTCAGCACATAGTCCAGCGCCAGAATCAGAATGCTGCTGGTCACCACCGCCGTGGTGGTGGCCCCGCCCACGCCCTGCGCGCCGCCCTTGCTGTTGTAACCGCACCAGGTGCCCATCAGCGCCACCACAAACCCAAAGACCGAGGCTTTGACCAACCCGCTGAACACATCGTCAAACTGCAGGAAGTCGGCGGTCGCCTTCAGGTAGGTCGCGCTCACAAAGCCAAGCTTCACCGTCGCCACCAGCCAGCCGCCCATCACCCCCAGCACATCCGCCACCAGCACCAGCAGCGGCATGGCCAGCGCCCCCGCCAGCAGCCGCGGCGCCACCAGATACTTCATCGGGTTGGTCGAAAGCGTGGTCAGCGCGTCAATCTGGTCGGTCACCCGCATGGTGCCGATCTCGGCGGCAAAACTGGCGGAAATCCGCCCCGCCACCATCAGCCCGGCCAGCACCGGGCCAAGCTCACGGGTAATGCTCAGCACCACCAGGTTGGCCACCGCGCCGGTGGCATTGAACCGCGCAAACCCGGTGTAGCTCTGCAACACCAGCACCATGCCGGTGAACACCGCCGTCAGCGCCACCACGGGCAGCGAGAAATAGGCAATCTCCAGAAACGCCCGCAGGAACAGCCGGCCATAAAACGGCGGCCGAAACAGGTGGCTCAGCGCCTCCAGGGCAAACAGCGCCACATCGCCCACGGTGCGGCAGGCGCCAAGCACCCCGCGCCCCACCGCCGCCACCGGGTTCAGAATAATGTCCATGCTCAACCCGCCACGTAGCGCCGCTGATAGCGCGCCCCCAGGCTGGTCAGCACCTCATAGCCAATGGTGCCGGCCCGCGCCGCCACGGCGTCCACGTCACACCCCTCGCCAATCAGCGTCAGGTGGTCGCCCACCCGCAGCCCCGGCACATCGGTTACGTCGAAGGTTGAAAGATCCATGGACACCCGGCCAACAAGGGGCACGGGCTGGCCCTGAAAACTGGCCAGCGCCTTACCCGAGAGGCTGCGAAGGTAGCCATCGGCGTAGCCCGCCGCAACCGTCGCCACCCGAGACGCCCTGGCCGCCACCCAACTGGCGGCATAACCCACGCTCACCCCGGCCGGCACGTCACGGATTTGCAGCACCGGCGCGGTCAGCGTCACCACCGGGCGCATCGGGTTGGGCCGCCCCGGCGTCGGGTTCACCCCGTACAGCGCCGCCCCGGGCCGAGCCAAATCCGACTCAAACCCCGCCCCCAGGAACATGCCGGACGAAGCCGCGAAACTCCCGGCCACCCCCGGCAGCAGCGCCCGCGCCTCGGCAAAGCGCCGGGCTTGCTGGCCGTTCAGCGGGTGCGCCGGTTGGTCGGCGCAGGCCAGGTGCGTCATCACATACAATGGCCGCAGCCCGGCCAGCCCGGCCCAAGCCTCCGGCGGCACGCCCAGCCGCGCCATCCCGGTATCCAGTTGCAAAATCCCAGGGGCCCCGGCATGCGCCGCCACATCCTCCAGGCTGTTCCACACCGGCACCAGCCCGGCCCCGGCATCGGCGCCCGGCGGAAACCCGTTCAGCACCGCCACCATCGGCGCTTCACCCAGCCCCGCCCGCAGCGCCAGCCCCTCGGCCAGATGCGCCACGAAGAAATGCCGGCACCCCGCCGCCGCCAGCGCCCGCGCCACCGGCACCGCGCCCAGGCCATAGCCATCGGCCTTCACCACCCCGGCCACGGCACCGCCGGCATGCAGCGCGGCAAGCGTGCGCCAATTGGCCGCCACCGCGCCCAAATCGACCGTCAGCAGCCCCTCAATACCCGCCGCCGCTCGCACCGCCGTCATGATGCGTCTGGTCCAAATCGCCAAACCGCGTGTACTCGGCCTCGAAGAACAGGTTGATGGTCCCGGTCGGGCCATGCCGGCTCTTGCCGATGATGAGTTCCGCCCGGTTGTGCGCGCGTTCCATATCGGCCTGCCACTTGTTCATGTTCTCCTCGAACTTGCCTGAATTCTCGAAGTTCATTTCCTTCGGGGCGCGCTGCGCCAGGTAGTATTCGTCGCGGTACACGAACATCACCATATCCGCATCCTGCTCGATCGAGCCCGATTCGCGCAGGTCCGAAAGCTGCGGCCGCTTGTCCTCGCGCTGTTCCACCGCACGCGAAAGCTGCGACAGCGCCATCACCGGCACATGCAGTTCCTTGGCAATCGCCTTCAGCCCCTGGGTGATCATGGAGATTTCCAGCACCCGGCTTTCCGGCCTGGTGCCCGCCGCCGGCCGCATCAGCTGCAGGTAGTCCACAATCACCAAATCCAGCCCGCGGGTTCGCTTCAGCCGGCGGCAGCGCGTGCGCAGGGCTGAGACGGTAATGGCCGGCGTGTCGTCAATCACCAGCGGCAGCGTGCCGATATCGCGGCTCACCTCCACAAAGCGGTCAAAGTCGCGCTGGCCAATATCGCCACGGCGAATGCGGTCGCCCGAAATCCGGCTCTCCTCGGCCAACAAACGCGTGGCCAGCTGGTCGGCGCTCATTTCCAGTGAGAAGATCGCCAC
>CANFIE010000323.1 GCA_947446625.1 Acetobacteraceae bacterium
GCGCGGCCCGGCCGCTGGCAAACCTCCGGCATAACGATTTGCCGGAGAACCAACCATGAGCCCACCTGAGCAGAAGCACGCCCCCACCGGCCATCGGCCCTTGCGGCCGCTGCCGGCGCTGATCTTTTCCTCGCGCTGGTTGCAGTTGCCGCTGTATCTCGGGCTGATCTTGGCGCAGGCGGTGTATGTGTTCCTGTTCCTGAAGGAGCTTTGGCACCTGATCTCGCACGCGGTGGATTTCAGCGAACAGCAGATCATGCTGGTGGTGCTGGGGCTGATCGACGTGGTGATGATTTCCAACCTGCTGGTGATGGTGATTGTCGGCGGGTATGAGACCTTCGTTTCCCGGCTGCGGCTGGAAGGCCACCCGGACCAGCCGGAATGGCTGAGCCATGTGAATGCCGGCGTGCTGAAGGTGAAGCTGGCCATGGCCATCATCGGCATTTCCTCCATCCACCTGCTGCGCACCTTCATTGAGGCGACCAGCATTGGCGGGCCGAACGCCACCATCACCTCGGAAGCGGTGCTGTGGCAGGTGATCATCCACACGCTGTTCGTCGCCTCGGCCATTGGCATTGCCTATGTCGACAAGCTGACGCGGTCTGACCATTAGTTGCAGGACCGATAGTGCCCCCGTGCGAATTGGCCTAGGCTGGCGCGCCTGAGCCACAAGCACGAGGATTGCCAGCATGCCGGGTACCTTTCGCTTCCTGCATGTGGCCGATGTGCACCTGGACAGCCCGATGCGCGGGCTGACCCGGTATGAGGGACTGCCGGTGGCGGAGATTCGCGGCGCCACCCGGGCGGCCTTCACCAACATGGTGGAGGCGGCGCTGGCCGAGTCAGTGGATTTCGTTGTCATCGCCGGGGATTTGTTCGACGGCGACTGGCGCGACATGAGCACCGGGCTGCACTTCGCCGCCGCCATTGGCCGGCTGACGCAGCGCGGCATTCCGGTGTTCATCCTGGCCGGCAACCATGACGCTGATTCGCGGCTGACCAGCCAATTGCCGTTGCCGAAGGAAGTGCGGCGCTTTGGCGCGCGCAAGGCCGAGAGCTTTACCTTGCCGGAACTGGGCGTGGTGCTGCACGGCCGCAGCTTCGCCACACCGGAAGTGCGCGAGGACATGACCCCCGGCTACCCGGCGGCGGTGGCGGGGCTGTTCAATATCGGCGTGCTGCATACCTCGCTGGCTGGGTATGCCGCGCATGAAACCTACGCGCCCTGCGCCCCGGCCACGCTGGCGGCCAAGGGGTATGACTATTGGGCGCTGGGGCATGTGCATGAGCACCAGGTGGTGCAGGCCGCGCCGCATATTGTGTTTCCGGGGAATTTGCAGGGCCGGCATATCCGCGAGACCGGGGCCAAGGGCGCCGTGCTGGTGGAAGTGGAGGATGGTGTGGTGCGGCAGTTGCGTCACTTGCCGCTGGACGTGCTGCGCTGGTGCCGGGTGGAGCTGCCCTGCGACACGCTGGCCGATGAGGATGCGCTGCTGGATGCCATGCGCGCCGCGCTGCATGGGCTGGCCGAGGCGGAGGGCGAAGGCCGGCTGGTGGTGGCGCGACTGGTGCTGACCGGGGCGACGCCGCTGCATGGCCGCTTGCAGGATAGGCGCGGCGCGCTGCGGGACCAGGTGCGGGCGCTGGCGGCACATGCCTCGGAGCGGTTGTTCATTGAGAAGCTGAGCCTGCACACCACGCCGCCGCGCAGTGAAGCGAGCGCGCAGCCCATTGCGGAGGATCTGGCGGCGATGCTGCGCGAGGCGTTGGCCGACCCGGAATTGGCGCAGGCGTTGCAGCAGGATTTGGCCGGGTTTCTGGCCGTGGCGCCGGAAGCGCGCGACGAGCAGCGCGAGAGCCTGTTGGCCCAGGCGCGAGCGGGAGAATGGACGGCGGCGCTGGCGGCGGCCTCGGAGGCGTTGGAAGCGCGGCTGATGCAGGGAGCGGGCTGATGCGCTTCGCCAGCCTGGAATTGCTGCGCTATGGCGGCTTTGCCGACCGCAGGCTGGAGCTGACTCGGGGCGAGTGCGACCTGCACTTCATCTTTGGGCCGAATGAGGCGGGGAAATCGACCACGCTGGAGGCGGTGGGGGATTTTCTGTTCGGCTTCCCACATGGCAAGGCGCAGGACTATCGGTTTGATGCCTCGCTGCTGCGGATTGGCGCGGTGCTGGAGGCAGGCCCGGTGCGGTTGGCGGCGCAGCGGCGGCGCAAAAAGCCCACGCTGGTGGATGCCGCCGAGCAGGAGGTGGCCGAGGGGCCGCTGGCGGCGATGCTGCGAGGGCAGACGCGGGAGGCGTTTCGGCTGGGCTGGAGCCTGGACCATGCCCGGCTGCGCGAGGGCGGCAAGTTGATGGTGGCGGCGCAGGGTGATGTGGGCCAGGCGCTGTTCGCCGCCGGCGCCGGCATGGCCGAGGTGGCGCGGGTGCTGCAGGCGCTGGAGGCAGAGGCGGATGGCATTTGGGCCAAGCGGCGCAGCGCGGCGCGGGGGTTTTCCCAGGCCGAGGCGCAGTTGAAGGAAGCCACCCAGGCGCTGGCGCGGGCCCAGGTGGCGCCCAAGGCGTGGAGCGATGCCAAGGCCGCGCTGGAGGCATTGGGCGCGCGGCAGGCGGCGCAGGAAACCGAGTTGCAGCAGGCCAGGGCGGCGCTGCGGGTGGTGGACCGCACGCGGCGCGTGGCGGTGGCGGTGGAGCGGCGGAACTACCTGCTGGCGCAATTGGCTGGGCGGCGGGCGCCGCTGTTCTCGGCGGCGGCCGAGGCCGGATTTGACCAGGCCATGGCGGTGGTGGCCGAGGCCGGGCGGCGGCTGGCCACGGCGGAGGCTCTGGCGGCGGAGGCCAGGGCCAGCCTGGCCGGGTTGGCGCCGGATGCCGCGGTGCTGGCGCGGGCCGAGGCGGTGGAGGCGCTGCTGGAACGGCGCGGCGCGGTGCTGAAGGGGCAGGAGGACTTGCCGGCGCGGCAGGCCGAGCTGGCGGTGAAGACGGCCGAAATGCAAGGGCTGCTGGCGGAATTGGGCCAGGGCGGCAGGGCGGTGGCGGAGGTGATGGGCGCCCTGCCCTCGCGCGCCGTGGTCGCGCGGCTGCGGGGCAATGCCAAGGCCCGTGGCGAGGCGGCAAGCCGGGTGCAGGCCAAGCGCCAGGCCCAGGCGGTGGCGCTGCGCGAGCGGGAGCAGGTGCAGGCACGGATGGCGGCGGCGGTGGCGCCGGCGGCGTTGGGGCCGCTACAGGTGGCGCTGGCCGAAGCGCGGCGGCGGGGCGACCTGGATGCCGAGATGGCGCGGGCGCAGCGGGCGGCGGAAGCGGCACGGCGACGGGCCGGCGAGGCGTTGGAGCGGCTGGCGCCCTGGGCCGGCGATGTGGCGGCTCTGCGCGGGCTGGCGGTGCCGGCCGAGGCTGAGTTGGACCAGGCGATGCAGGCGCAACGTACTGCTGTGGCGGAGCGCGACGCGAGTGCTCAGGCGCTGCGCGGGCTGGCCGATAAGCTGGCGTTGAAGCGGCTGGAACGCGAGGGGTTGGCCGGGGCGCGGGGGGCGGTTTCGGCCGAGGATTTGGCGGCGGCGCGGGCGGCGCGAGATGCGGCCTGGGCCGGGCTGCGGCCGGGGCTGCTGGCCGGGGTGGCGGTGGCCGCTGGGCAGGTGGAGGTTTTCGAGGGGCTGGCGGCGGCGGCGGATGGGCTGGCGGATGCGCGGTTCCAGCGCGCCGAGGCCTCGGCGCAACTGCTGGGGCTGGACCTGGAACTGACCCGGCTGGCGGCCGAGGTGGCGCAGGCCGAGGCGCGGGCCGGAGCAGCGGCGGTGGCCGAGCAGGCGGGGCTGCGGGATTGGCAGGCGGGGCTGGCGGCTCTGGGCTTGCCGGTGCTGGCGCCGGAGGGATTGCGGGCCTGGCTGGGGCTGCGGTTGGCGGCCTTGCAGGCGGCGGAAGTGTCGGCGGAGGCCGAGGCGGCGGCGCTGGCTGCGGCGGAGGAGCGGGCGGCGGCGCTGCGGGCCTTGGGCGCGGCCATGCCGACCGGGGCGGCCTTGCCGGCGGGGGAGCCGGGGTTCGGGGCGCTGCGCGAGGCGGCCGGGCTGGCCCTGGAGGCGATGCAGCGGCAGGCGGTGGCGGCGGAAGCAGCGGCGACCCGGCTGCGCGAGGCCGAGGTGAAGCTGGAGGCCAGCGCTGCCGAGGTGGCGGCGGCCGAGGCGGAAAGCGCCGCGCTGGAGAGCGCCTGGGCCGGCATGGCGGCAGAGGCTGGAATTGCCCCGCACTGGGACGATGGGTTGGCCGAGTTGTACGAGCGGCTGCGGGCGGCGGGTGAGGCTCTGGCGCTGCTGCAGGGCCGGGTGGCGGGGATTGAGCATGACGCGGCGCGGTTTGGCGCCGCCGTGCTGGCGCTGGCCGAGGAAGTGGGCGAGCCAGCGGCGGGGCGCCCCCCTGCCCTGCTGGCGCTGGCGCTGCGGCAGCGCCTGGCCGAGGCACGGCGGGTGGCGGCACGGGCGGATGAGGTGGCGGGGCAGTTGCGGCAACAGGAGGCGCAGGGCCGCGCCGCCCAGGCTGAGCAGGATGCGGCGCTGGCCGGGCTGGCGCCGCTGCATGCCCAGGCCGGTACGGTTGAGGCCGAGGCGCTGGCGGCGAAGGTTGAGGAAAGCCGGCAGGTGCAGGCTTGGTTGGGTACGCTGGCGGCAACGGAACAGCGGATTGTGGAGGATGGCGACGGACTGCCGCTGGAGGCTCTGGTGGCGGCCTGTGCCACGGCGGATTTGGCCGCGCTGCCGGATGAGGCCGGGCGGCTGGAGGCGCAGGTGCAGGAGTTGAGCAGCGGCTTGACCGAGGTGGCGGCGCGGCGTGGCGCGGCCGAGCGGGAATTCGCCGCGCTGGACCATGGCGCCGATGCCGCCGGCGCCGCCGCCGATGCCGAGATGGCGCGCAGCGAGTTGGAGGCGCAGGCCGAGGCCTATGTGCTGAAGCGCTCTCAGGCGGTGTTGCTGCGCTGGGTGGTGGAGCGGCACCGACAGCGCAACCAGCATCCGCTGCTGACCCGGGCGAGCGCGGTGTTTCGGCGCCTGACGCTGGAGCGCTATCAGGGGTTGGCGATTGACCATGAGAGCGA
>CANFIE010000324.1 GCA_947446625.1 Acetobacteraceae bacterium
AAGGTGGAGCCCGGCGCATACAGGCCGTTGGTGCATTTGTTGATCAGCGGCGTGGCGCGGTTGCGTGTCCATTCCCGCCATTGCTCGGCGGAAACGCCCGAGTTGAACAGGTTGGGGTCGAAGCTGGGCTGGCTGGCCATGGCCAGCACCTCGCCGCTGCGGGCATCCAGCACCACGGCGCTGGTGCCTTCCTCGATTTTGTTGCGGACAATGCGCTGCAAGCCGGCATCGATGGAAAGCTGCACATCCTGGCCGGGGGCGCCCTCGCGCCGCTCCACCTCACGGATCACGCGGCCCACCGCGTTCACCTCCAGTTGCACCGCGCCGGCGCGGCCGCGCAGCAGCCGGTCATGCTGGCGCTCCACGCCCGAGCGCCCCACGCGCACGCCGGGCAATTCCAGCAGCGGGTCGCCATCCACGTCACGCTCGGCCGGCGGCGCCACATAGCCGACGATATGCGCCAGGTGCTCGGCCTCGGGGTAAAGCCGGGTGGTGCCGACATCGATGACGATGCCCGGCAGGTCCGGCGCATTCACCTCAATCCGCGCCATTTCCTCCCAGGTGAGGAATTCGCGCACCGCCACTGGCACAAAGCGGCGGCGCCGCCGCACCTCGCGCTCGATCCGGCCCTTTTCCCAGTCCTGCAACGGCACAATTTTGGTGAAGGTTTCCAGCGTGGCGCCCACATCCTGGGTTTGCTCCGCCACCAGCAGGGCACGCCAGTTCAGCCGGTTGCCGGCCACCACGGTGCCGTTGCGGTCCAGAATGCGGCCCCGCGGCGGCGAGAGCAGCCGCGCCGAAAGCCGGTTATCCTCGGCCATGGTGGCGTAGCGCTCGCCTTCCTCCATCTGCAGCTTCCACAGCCGCGTGCCGAGGAAGCCAATGGCGGCCAGCTGGCCGGCGCCCAGAATCAGCGCCCGGCGGGTGAATACACCGCGCCGCTGCTCCTCCTCTCGGCGCACGCCGCGCATGCCTGCCGCCTTGGCCATGGGATTCCCTGCTGTAGCCGGAAGGTCCGGCGCCGTTACGGTCCAAAAGCGGCTAAACCGGCCCTTCGGCCCGCCGCATCACCTGATGCACCTTGGCCAGAATATAGGCCAGCGTGGGGTATAAACCAGCCGTCAGCCCCACTTCATAAATCGAAGGGGCCAGCGGCAACAAGCGCCAGCCCAACGCCGAGTGCAGCACCCAGGCCAGCAAGGCCGCCGCCGTGGCCAGCCCCAGATAGATCACCCAGATGGTCAGGAAGGACAGCTTGACCAAAAAGCCCCGGCCCCGCAGCGCCACCCCCTGGCACACCAGCAGCACCAGCACCGAGGAGCCCAGCGGCGCCTGGGTCAGCAGATCCTGCATCAGCCCAATGCCGAACACCGCCGCCGGCGGCAGCCCGGCCGGGCGAAACACCGCCCAGAAAAACACGCAGGGCAGGGTCACGGCCGGCACCAGCCCAGGCAGGCCCAGCGGCACCGAGGCCAGCACCATCAGCACAATCACAAACCCGGCGGGGAAGATCGCGCGGGCAAGACTGTCAGCCTGCCGCAGCAGGTTGGAAGGTGGTTCGGAAATGCCCCGGCGCATGCGCGCTCAGCGCCGCCCGGGCCTGGGCTCCGGCCGCGCCACGGCTTCCGGCGGCAGAATGCCCCCCAGCCCGTAGTCGAACAGCCGCACGATATCCAGGCGGTCCAGATGCGCGAACAACTCCACCTCGGCAGTGCCGGCCGAGGTGAAGCGCACCACGCCCACCGGCAGCCCGGCCGGGAAGGCATTGGCCTCGGCGCTGGTCACCACGCGCTCACCTTCCTGCGGCATGGAGCCTTCCGGCCAATGCTGCAGGCGGGGGCGGTAGCCATTGGTGCCCACCATCAGGGCGCGGGCGCGGCTGCCTTCCAGCGTCACCGGAATGCGGCTGTTGATGTCGGTGGCCAGCAGAATGCGGGCCGAGCGGCTGCCCACCTCGGTCACACGGCCCACCAGGCCGCGCTCATCCAGCGCCACCTGGCCCTTGCGCATCATCTGGTTGGGGCCGGTCGCGACCAGCACGGCCTTGGCGTACACGCCACCCGCATCAGCCACCACGCGGGCGGTGCGATAGCTGGGCGCGGCCTCGGGCACAAAATCCAGCTGGCGGCGCAGCAGGGCATTCTCGGCTTCCAGCGCCAGGGCGGTGCTGTGCCAGCGCCACAGGCGCTCATTCTCCTCGCGCAGCCGGGCATTCTCGGTGCGCATCGCCGCCAGGTTCTGCACATCCTCCAGAAACTGCCGCGACGCCCCCACCGGTTCCTGCAAGGCGCCCCAAACCGGGGTCAGCACATCGGCCAGCAGGGTACGCATGCGCTCAGCCAGCAGGGTATCCGCCTTGCCAAGCAGCATGGTACCGAACGCCGCGGCGATCAGCACCGGCAAGCTCAGGCGAGACAGCGCCTGGCGCAACGGAATGCTCAGACGGAGCAATCAGGCCTCCAGCCAGCCCCCTGCGGGGCGGATTAGATCATTCCCCAACCGGGCAGAATTGCCCAGGGATAAAATGTCTAACAAAAACAACGCTAGCGCAGATTCACGCCATAATTACGGCAAATCAACGCAAACGACGCTTCCTCGAAGTCACCCTGGAGGCTGATCCACGCAGGCGGAAATGCCGGAGCGGTGAATCAGTCTCTCAAACAACGCTAACCAGGGCAGGCACGGGCCGCGCCAGGCGGCCCGGCAGCCCTCAATACATCGAAGTCAGCACCTGGCGAAGCCGCTTCATCTCCTCCAGCGCCCGGCCCGTGCCCAGCGCCACGCAGGAAAGTGCGTCCTCCGCCACCACCACCGGCAGGCCGGTGGCATCACGTAGCACCTGGTCCAGCCGGTACAGCAGGGCGCCGCCACCGGTCAGCACAATGCCCTTGTCCACAATATCGGCGGCCAGTTCGGGCGGCGTGTTCTCCAGCGCCACCTTCACCGCTTCCACAATGGCGGTCACCGGCTCGGCCAGGCTTTCGGCAATCTGCCGCTGGCTAACATACACTTCGCGCGGCACGCCGTTCATCAGGTCGCGCCCCTTCACCTCGGTGGCAGGGCCTTCGTCGCCATCCTCGGGCGGGGCCGCGGCGCCGATCTCCATCTTGATCCGCTCGGCGCTGCTCTCACCAATCAGCAGGTTAAAGGTGCGGCGGATGTACGAGATGATGGCCTCGTCCATCTTGTCGCCGCCCACGCGCACGCTGCGGGCATAGACAATGCCACCCAGGCTGATGACCGCCACTTCCGTGGTGCCACCGCCAATATCCACCACCATGCTGCCCGAAGGCTCGGTGACCGGCAGGCCGGCACCAATGGCGGCGGCCATCGGCTCCTCAATCAGCAGCACCTTGCGGGCGCCGGCACTCTCGGCGCTTTCCTGAATGGCGCGGCGCTCAACGGCGGTGGAGCCGGAGGGCACGCACACGATGATCAGCGGCGAGGCGAAGCCACGCCGGTTATGCACCTTGCGGATGAAGTGCTTGATCATCTCCTCGGCCACTTCGAAATCGGCGATCACGCCGTCTCGCAGCGGGCGAATCGCGGCGATGTTGCCCGGCGTACGGCCAAGCATCATCTTGGCCTCCTCGCCCACGGCCAACACCTGCTTGCGGCCGCGCAGGTCGGCAATTGCCACCACGCTCGGCTCGTTCAGCACAATGCCGCGGCCCTTCACGTATACCAAGGTATTCGCGGTGCCGAGGTCAATGGCCATGTCCGCCGACAGAAAGCCGAACAGGCGAGAAAACATGGGGCGGCAGCCTTCCAGGTGGGACCCCTATCCGCACATGAACCAGCGGGCCGGGGGCATACCCCCCTCACCTTCTGGTTCCCGCCACCCCCCGGGGTCCGACATCAAAGGATCGGGGGCGGCGTCAACGCCTTGGCTTACCCGGCCCGGGGCCGGCGCTCAAGCCTTCATCCTGGGATAACCCTCAGGAACGGGCCATGTCCTGCAATGTGCAAGGAACATGGCCCCATCCGGTCAGGCGCTCAGCGCTTCCGGCGCGGTGCGGGCGCGCTTCACCACCAGCTTGTTCAGCGCATGCACGTAAGCCCGGGCCGAGGCCACGATTGTATCGGGGTCGGCGCCCTGGCCGTCCACCAGCTTGCCCTTCTCCTCCAGCCGCACGGTCACGCGGGCCTGGGCGTCGCTGCCGGCGGTAATGGCCTGCACCGAATACAGCTTCAGCTCGGCGTCATGCGGGAAGGCCTGGTGCAGCGCCTTGAAGGTGGCGTCGATGGCGCCATCGCCCATGGCCATGCCCTCCACCGGGTTGCCATCCACTTCCAGGCTCAGCGTCGCCATGGGCTTCGGCCCCATGCCGGCCACCACGGTCAGCGCGGTCAGCTTCACGCTGTCATTCTGGCGCACTTCCTCATCCACCAGCGCGGCCACGTCTTCGTCGTAAACCACCTTCTTCAGGTCGGCGATTTCCTTGAAGCGGCGGAAGGCGTCGTTCAGCTGGTTGTTGCCAATCTCGCCATAGCCCAGCGACTTCAGCTTGTCGCGGAACGCCGCCCGGCCGGAATGCTTGCCCAGCACCAGCGAGGAATTCGACCAACCGACCGATTCGGGGGTCATGATCTCGTAGGTGCTGGCATCCTTCAGCACGCCATCCTGGTGAATGCCGCTTTCATGCGCAAAGGCATTGCGCCCGACGATGGCCTTGTTCGGCTGCACATCAAAGCCCGTGATGGTCGCCAGCAGCTTGCTGGTCTTCAGAATGCGCGGGGTGACGATGTTGTTGGTGTATTTCAGCACGTCATGGCGGGTGCGCAGCGCCATGGCCACTTCCTCCAGGCTGGCATTGCCCGCCCGTTCGCCAATGCCGTTGATGGTCACTTCCACCTGGCGCGCCCCGGCCTGAATGGCGGCCAGCGTATTCGCCACGCCCAGCCCCAGGTCGTTGTGGTTATGCGCCGAGAGCACCACCTTCTCGATCCCCGGCACCCGGTTGCGCAGATTGGCGAAGATCGCCGCCATATCCTCGGGCAGCGAATAGCCCACCGTGTCGGGAATGTTGATGGTGGTGGCCCCGGCCTTGATGGCCACCTCCACC
>CANFIE010000325.1 GCA_947446625.1 Acetobacteraceae bacterium
CGGCCAGAATGGCCACGGTACGGGCGCGCAGGGCGGCGAAGATGTCGTTCGTGTGCATGGTGCCGGCGGTTTAGCCCGCCCGGGCGGCTAATCCTATCCCTGGCGGCACCGCGCTGCTTCAGCCCGGCGTGTAGGGGTCGGTCAGGCGCTTGTGTTCTTCCAGGGCAAAGCGGTCGGTCATGCCGGCGATGTAGTCACACACCAGCAGGGCGCAGCCCTGGCTACCGGGCTCGCCGGCGCGGCGGCGCCATTCATCGGGCAGCATCTGCGGCCCGCCATGCAGCAGTTGGAACAGCACCTGGCTGACGCGCTTGGCCTTGCCGATCTGCCGGTTGACCCGCCAATGCCGGTACATCCGCTCAAACAGAAACTCCCGTATCGCCTGGTTCGCCACCTGCATCGGGCGCGAAAACGTCACCACCGGGGCGCTGGCGGCGCGGATATCCTCGGCCGAGCTTGGTGCCAGCGCGGCAATGCGCCGCCCGGCCTCGTCCACCGTGTCCTGCACCATGTGGTTGATGACGCGGCGAATCGTCTCTGTCGCCAGCCGATCGCGCGGCTTGCCCGGGTGGGCGGTCAGCGCCTCGCGGTAGGCCTCGCCAATCAGCGGCAGCTCGGCGGCTTCCTCCAGGCTGAACAGCCGGGCGCGGATGCCGTCGTCGAGGTCATGGTTGTTGTAGGCAATGTCGTCCGAAATCGCCGCCACCTGGGCTTCGGCACTGGCATGGGTGGTGAGTTCCAGCGAATGCAGCCGGTCATATTCCACAATATAGCCGCTGGGCCGGCGCAGCGGGCCGTTATGCTTGGCCAGGCCTTCCAGGGTTTCCCAGGTCAGGTTCAGGCCATCAAAGCCGGCGTAGCGATTCTCCAGCTGGGTCACCACCTTCAGGCTCTGGGCGTTGTGGTCGAACCCGCCATAGGGGCGCATCTGCGCATCCAGCGCTTCCTCCCCGGCATGGCCGAAGGGCGGGTGGCCCAAATCATGCGCCAGGGCCAGGGCCTCGGCCAAATCCTCATCCAGCCGCAGCCGCCGGGCAATGCTGCGGGCAATCTGCGCCACCTCGATGGAATGGGTCAGCCGGGTGCGGAAGTAGTCACCCTCGTGAAACACGAAGACCTGCGTCTTGTACTGCAACCGCCGGAAGGCGCCGGTGTGGATGATGCGGTCGCGGTCGCGCTGATAGGGCGAGCGGGCATCGCCGCCTGGCTCGGGATAGAGCCGGCCGCGGGAGGTTTCGGGGCGAACCGCCCAGGGCGCACGCGCATCGGAGGACATGCGCCGGCCTAGCATGCCAACCGCGACGGTTGGAAGCGCGGGCCGCAGCGCCTATCTTATGGCGCTGAGGAGATTGCCCGCATGTCCGAGACCTTGTCCGCCCCGTTCCGCGTTACCCCCCGCGCCGTGGCCCAGGTGGCCGAGATTGCCGCGCGCGAAGGCAAGCCCGGCGCTGGCCTGCGCGTGGCGGTGGATGCCGGCGGCTGTTCCGGCTTCCAGTATCGCTTCGCGCTGGAGGATACCGCCCAGCCGGATGACGTGGTGATTGACGGCGGCGCGGCGCGGGTCTTCATCGACCAGGTCTCGATGGATCTGCTCGCCGGCAGCGAGTTGGACTGGAACGAGGCGCTGATCGGCGCGCATTTCACGGTAAAAAATCCGCAGGCGGTCAGCGGCTGCGGCTGCGGCGCCAGCTTCGCCGTGGCCTGAGGCCCGGGGCATGCGGCTGGCCACCTTCAACGTCAATTCGGTCCGCAAGCGCAGTTCGCATGTGGTACGCTTTTTGGCCCGGCATCAGCCGGATTTCTGTTTTCTGCAGGAAACCCGCTGCAAGGTTGAGGAATTCCCCGCCGACGATTTCGCCGACACCGGCTACCGGCTGCACGTGGTGGGCCAGCATGGCGGCCGCAACGGCGTGGCGGTGCTGGCGAAGCATGCGTTTGAGGTGCTGGCCGAAGCCCTGCCCGGCGATGCCGAGGACGACCACGCCCGCTTCATTGCCGTGCGCGGCGCCGGCATGACCCTGGCGGGGATTTATTTGCCCAACGGCAATTCCGGCGGGGCCGAGGGCTTTGCCTACAAGCTGCGCTGGATGGAACGCCTGGCCGACTGGCTGGCGGGCCGGCTGGACCGCTTTGAGCCCACGGCGATTCTGGGCGACTATAATGTTTGCCCCACCGATGCCGACCTGGCCCGGGGCGCCCTGCCCCCGACCGATGCGCTGGTACGACCGGAAAGCCGCGCCCGCTTCCGCGCCCTTGCGCATCTGGGCATGACGGACGCGCTGCGCACCCTGCATCCGAAGGACGCGCCCTACACCTATTGGGACTACGGCGCGGCCTTCAACAACAATCGCGGCCTGCGAATCGACCACATTCTGCTGAGCCCGGACCTGGCCGAGCGGCTGGTGGAATGCGGCGTGGATACCGAGGCGCGGGGCGAGGACCAGCCAAGCGACCACGCCCCGGTTTGGTGCGACCTGCTTTAGAGCACTATGCGCCCTGACGGGCGTATTTCGTGCTCTATAACTATTTGAAACTGGAGCAAGAAATCCGTTCTGATGATTCCATCAGAACGGATATTGCTCTAGCGTCTGATCGTCGCCGGTGGAATCATCGGCGCGTAGATCAACCGCCTAGCGCTGCGCGGCCTACCAGCGGCGGTAGCCGCCATAGCCGCCGTAGCTGCGATAACCCCAGCCACCACCACCATAGTATGGCCGATAGGCCGGCGCGGCGTAGCCATAGCCGTAGGGCCGCGGCGGGCCGGGGGCAACATAGCAGCCGGCCAGCGTGGTCAGCAGCAGCGCGAAAACGGCGAGACGGGCGAACATCTTGTTTTTCCTCCGGCACAGTGAACGCCGACAATGCGGCGCCCGATGAGCATAGTAACGCATAACCCAGATTAAGTGCGCCGGTTACACGGGGTGAAACCTGTGCAAACCAGCGTGACATGACCGTTACGCCCGCCATGGCAACGCCCAGGCGCCGCCATGTTTCGCCTTGTTTGGGCGGGCGCCAGAGCCTGATCCGCGCAGGCGGAATCGCCGGAGCGGTGAATCAGTCTCTCAAACAACGCCTGGCCTAACCGCCAATCCGCGCCAGGGCCGCGTTCAGCCGGGCAATCTCGGCTTCGAAATTGGCCAAACGCTCGTGGTTTTCCTCCACCACTTCCGGCTTGGCGCGGGCCACGAAGTCCGGGTTGCCCAGCTTGGCATGCACCTTCTTCACCTCGGCCTCAGCCACGCCACGTGCCTTGGCCAGCCGGGTGCGCTCGGCCGCCAAATCGATATGCCCGCGCAGATCCATGCTGAACGGCACGCCACCCACGCTGAACGCCACCAGCCCGGCCGCCTCGGCCCCGCTCGGCGCCTCACCTTGCTGGGCGCTGATCTCGGCCAGCCGGGCATAGCGCAGCAGCGCATCCTGGTGGCCCACCTGCCATTGCGCCGCCAGCGCCTGCAGGCTCGGCTCGCCGCCCGGCAGACCCAGCACCGCCGGCTTGGCGGCCACCGGCACCCCCAGTTCGGCGCGCACGGAACGCACCTCGGTGATGAAGGCCACCACCCAGTCCAGTTCCGCCCGCGCCGCCTCGGCGCCAGGCACCGCCACCGGCTGCGGCCAAGCCTCGCCAATCAGGCTGCATTCGGCGCCATAGCCAAAGCGGTCCCACAATTCTTCGGTTACATAGGGCATCACCGGGTGCAACAGCCGCAGGATGGTGCCCAGCACATGCTGCGCCACGCCGCGGATTTCCTCCTTCTCCGCCCCATCCGGCCCCATGAACACCGGCTTGGCGAATTCCAGGAACCAGTCGCAGAAGCTGCCCCAGGTGAAGCGGTAGCAGGCCGCCGCGTAGTCATCGAAGCGATAGATCTCCAGCGCCGCCGTCGCCTCGGCAATGGCCTTGTTCGCGGCGTCCAGCAGCCAGCGCGAAAGCGGCAGCGTCACGCTCGCGGGGTCGAACCCCGGGCGCGGGGCAATGCCGTTCATCTCGCAGAAGCGCGCCGCATTCCACAGCTTGGTGCCGAAGCTGCGATGGTCCTCCACCCGCTTCCTCCCCAGCTTGATGTCGCGCCCCGGCCCGGCCAGCGAGGCAATGGTGAAGCGCAGCGCATCGGCGCCGAAGGCGTCGATCAGCTCCAGGGGGTCCATGACGTTGCCCTTGGACTTCGACATCTTCTGGCCCTTCTCGTCGCGGACCAGGCCGTGGATGTACACCGTGCGGAACGGCACCTCGCCCATGAAGTGGCAGCCCATCATCATCATCCGGGCCACCCAGAAGAAGATGATGTCGAAGCCGGTCACCAGCACATCGCCGGGGTAGTATTTCGCCACCTCAACCGTCTTGTCCGGCCAGCCCAGCGTGCTGAACGGCCAGAGCGCGCTGCTGAACCAGGTGTCCAGCACGTCAGGGTCGCGCTGCAGGGTCACATCGGCGCCCAGCTTGGCGCGGGCCTGGGCCAGCGCCTCTTCCTCCGTGCGGGCCACGAAAATCTCGCCATTCGGCGCGTACCAGGCCGGGATCTGGTGGCCCCACCAAAGCTGGCGAGAGATGCACCAGGGCTGGATGTCGCGCATCCAGGCGAAAAAGGTGTTCTCCCACTGCTTCGGCACAAACTGGGTCTTGCCGGTCTCCACCGCCTCAATCGCCGGTTTTGCGAGTGTCGCGGCATCGGCATACCACTGCCAGGTCAGGCGCGGCTCAATCGGCACACCGCCCCGGTCGCCGTGCGGCACCTGATGGGTGTGCGGCTCGATCTTCTCGACCAGCTCCATTTCTTCCAGCCGGGCCACAATGGCCTTGCGGGCGGCGAAGCGGTCCTGGCCCTCAAGCCCACGCACGAAGTCGAGGTCGCTGATGCCGGGCACCTCGGCCAGTTCGATCTCGGCCAGCATCACCCGCGCTTCAGCGTTCAGGATGCTCGGCATGGCCAGGTTGTGGCGCTTGCCAACCTCGAAGTCGTTGAAGTCATGCGCCGGGGTGATCTTCACCGCGCCGCTGCCTTTGGCCGGGTCGGAATATTCATCCGCCACCACGGGAATGCGCCGGCCGGTCAGCGGCAGCAC
>CANFIE010000326.1 GCA_947446625.1 Acetobacteraceae bacterium
CGCGCTGGTCGCGCCCACCACCGGCGAAGTCCTGCCGGAGGGGCTTTTCCACCGGCGGGCGGGGCGGGCCATAGACGCCATCGGGCAGCACCATTTCGATGACCTGCACCGGGCGGGACGGCTGCTCGTTGCGGCCCTCATGGCGGCGGTCGCCCTGCGGACGGTCGCCATAGGGGCGGTCACCCTGCGGACGCTCGCCTTGCGGGCGGTCACCACGGGGGCGGTCGCCGCGCGGGCGGTCGGCATAAGGCCGGTCGCCGGCCGGACGCTCGCCTTGCGGGCGGTCACCTTGAGGACGATCACCACGCGGGCGGTCGCCACGCGGACGCTCACCTTGCGGGCGTTCACCCTGGGGCCGCTCGCCCTGGGGGCGGGCGTGGCGCGGGCCGCGGTCGCCGCGCGGTTCACGCGGCGGCGGGGCGGGCGGGCCGTACATGCCCTCGGGCATGGCTTCCAGCGGCGGGCGCGGGGCACGCTCGGGCCGCGGGCCACGGTTGGGCTGACGCTGGTCGCCGCGTTGGTCTTCCCGGCGGGGGCCGCGATTGTCGCGGTTGCCCTGGTAGCCGGGGCGCTGCGGCCGGGGCTGGGCAATGCGCACCGGCATGGGCGGGCCATAGACGTTGTCGGCCAGCGGCTCGGCTTCCAGCAGGCGGAAGCCCAGCGCGGTCAGCGCATCCACCAGTGTGTCGCCCTTCACGCCCAGCCGATTGGCCAGGTCGAGCGGCGGCGGGGCGGGGGCGCGGCGGGTGAGGAAGGCGAGTTCGCCGGCCACACGCTCGGCCACGTCCAGCCGGATGAGCACCTGGCCGGCGGGCAGCCAGCCCATGGCCTGGGCGAAGCCGGGCGGCCAGCCAACCGGCGGCGGCGGGTTCACTTCGCCTTCGCGCGGTTCGCGGGTCAGCAGGGCCACCAGGCCGGCATTGGGCAGGCTGGGGGTTTCGATGTTGCGGCTGAGCGCCCAGAGCTGGGCGCGCAGGGCCATGGCGCGGGGCTTCAAAGCCTCGGGCACGAACATGGCGAAGCGGCCGGCGCGGATGCCGATGCCCTTGAGCTTCTGGCGCAGTTCGGAGCTGACCGAGCTGTCGGTGTTGCCGGGCGACAGGCCGAGGGATTCGCGCAGGCGGAAGGCGGGGCCGCGCAGGGTGTTGTCGGCCTCGGCCTTGGCTTCCACCGCGGCGATGGCGGCGAGTTCCTTGGCGATGGTGCTGTCGAACCAGCGGGCCAGCCGGGCGCGGATGCGTTCGCGCTGGTTGCCGTCGTCGAGGAATTCGCTGGTCAGCACCTCGATCTGCGGCTTGCCGGGCTCGGTGCCGGTGCGCAGCCGGGCGACTTCGGCGCCTTCCCAGGTTACGCGATGGGCGGCGGTGAGGGCGAACGCCTCGTCCTTGGCCATTTCCAGCCCGGCGACGCGGCGGGGGATTTCCTCACGCAATGCACGGCGGGCGGCGCGGAGGACGAGCTTGCGCTCCTCCTCGGTCTCGGCCGTGGTGTCGGGGTGGAAGACGAAGCCTTCCACCTTGCCGACGGTGTGGCCCTCGACCAGCACTTCGCCCTTGCGGGTGACGGCGGAGAGCAGGTCTTCCTCGCCCTCCTCCAGCCGGCGGATGAGCTGGGCGGCGCGGCGGTCGACGAAGCGGGCGGTCAGGCGCTCATGCAGCGCGTCGGAGACGGCGTCCTCGGCGCGGCGGGCCTCGGCGGCCACCTCGGCGGCGTCCTTCAGCCAGTCGGCGCGGGCGGCGATGTAGGACCAGACGCGGATATTGGCGAGCCGGGCCATGAGGGTATCGAGGTCACCCTCAATGCTGTGCAGCCCGGCGAGGTGGCCGGTGACCCAATCGGTATCCAGTACGCCCTTGGTGGCGAGACTGGTGAAGATGTGGCCGCACAGGCGGGTGTGGCTTTCGTCGGCCAGCTTGCGGAAGTCCGGCACCTGGCAGGCTTCCCACAGCAGGTTCACCCGGGTGCGGCCCTGGGCCAGTTGGCGCATCTCGGTTTCGCGCGCCAGCATGGAGAGGGTGATGTGGTCGGTGGCGTCGTTGCCCTTGGCCAGCCCGGCCTGGGGCGGCGGGGCGGCCAGGCTATCGAGCAGGCCATCGACGCTGGAGAAATCGAGATCGGAGTTGCGCCAGGCGATGGTTTGCAGCGCCTCGAACTGGTGGTTCTCGATTTTGTTGACCATCTCCTCCGGCAGCGGCGGGCATTCGCCGGTGACGCCGAAGGTGCCGTCGCGCATGCCACGGCCGGCGCGGCCGGCGATTTGCGCGGCTTCCTGGGCGTTCAGGGCGCGGAGCTGATGGCCGTCGAACTTCTGCAGGGCGGCGAAGGCCACATGGTCCACATCCATGTTCAGGCCCATGCCGATGGCATCCGTCGCCACCAGGAAATCCACCTCGCGGTCCTGGTATAGCGCCACCTGGGCGTTGCGGGTGCGGGGCGACATGCGGCCCATGACCACGGCGCAGCCGCCACGCTTGCGGCGAATGGCCTCGGCGATGGCATAAACCTCCGCCGCGCTGAAGGCGACGACGGCGGAGCGGGCGGGCAGGCGGGTGAGCTTGGCCGGGCCGGCATAGGTGAGCTGGCTGAGGCGGGGGCGGGTTTCGATTTCGATTTGCGGGACCAGGCGCTGGAGCAGCGGGCGGATGGTCTCGGCGCCGAGGAACATGGTTTCCACCATGCCGCGGGCGTTCAGCAGGCGGTCGGTGAAGATATGGCCACGGTCGGCGTCGGCGCAGAGCTGGATTTCGTCCACGGCGACGAATTCAGCCCGGCGGTCGAGCGGCATGGCCTCCACGGTGCAGGCGAACCACTTGGCGCCGGGGGGGACGATCTTTTCCTCGCCGGTGATGAGCGCGACATTGGCCACACCCTTGGCGGCCACCATGCGGTCGTAATTCTCGCGCGCCAGCAGGCGCAGCGGGAAGCCGATGATGCCGCTGGCATGCGCCAGCATCCTGGTAATGGCCAGGTGGGTCTTGCCGGTATTGGTCGGCCCGAGGACGGCCTTCACACGCGCTTCGAACATGAGTGTCGCGGTATCCGTGGTGAAAGGCGCATCCATGGGCCGGGAAGCGCGGGAAGGCAAGCGGGCTGATACTTTAGGCCGGCTTTGGGGCGGTGACGCGGGCAGGTGGCTGGGGTAAGCCCGGGGCCACATGCTCCCCGCCCGCCTTGCCCCTGGCCCCTCGGGGCGCTTCGCCCTGCTGTTCGCCGCGCAATTCGCGGCGCTGGGGGTGATGATGCCGTTTTTCCCGGCGGTGCTGCGCGACCAGGGGCTGAGCCCGGGGCAGATTTCGGCGGTGCTGGCAACGGGTTCGGCGGTGCGGCTGTTTGCCTCCCCCACGCTGGGCCGGGCGGCCGACAAGCTGGGTGACCCGCGGCTGGTGGTGGTGGCCGGGGCGCTGCTGGCGGCGGTGACCACCACGGGGTTTGCGTTGGGCAGCGGCTTTGGCGTGTTGCTGGTGGTGGCGTTTTTCCATGCGCTGGTGATGGCGCCGATTATGCCGGTTTCGGATGCGCTGGCGCTGGGGGCGAGCCGGCGCGAGGGGTTTGACTATGGCCGGGCGCGCTCGGCGGGTTCGGCCAGCTTTATCTGTGCCTCGGCCCTGGGGGGGCAGATGGTGGCGGGGTATGGCGCCAGCGCGGTGGTGTGGCTGTTCAGCCTGTGCCTGCTGGCCACCGCCGGCTGCGCCCTGGCGCTGCCGCCCAGCCCGGCCGGGGCGCGCGGCATGGGCGGGTTTCGGGCGCCGTTCCGCGACCCGGCGTTTTGCCTGCTGCTGCCGCTCTCGGGGCTGATCCAGGGCAGCCATGCACTGTATTATGCCTTTGGCACCATCCATTGGCAGGCGGCGGGGATTTCCTCGGGCGTGATCGGGCTGCTGTGGGCCGAGGGGGTGGTGGCCGAGGTGGCGCTGTTCCTGTGGGGCAAGCCGCTGGTGGATAGGCTGGGCGCCGGGGGCATGGCGCTGGTGGCGGCGGGCTGCGGGGTGCTGCGCTGGGCCGTTACGGCCGAGACCACCTGGCTGCCGGCGCTGGCGGCGGTGCAATTGCTGCATGCGGCCACCTTCGGCGCCATGCATCTGGGTGCCATGCGGGTGCTTTCGGGCATGCCGGCGGGGCAGGCGGCCACGGCGCAGACGCTGCATGCCTCGCTGGGGGTGGGGCTGGCCTTTGGGGTGCTGACCTTTGCCAGCGGCCAGCTTTATGCCCGGGCCGGGGGCACGGCGTTTTGGGCCATGGTGGGGCTTTGCCTGCTGGCCATGCCGTTGGCGTTGTTGTTGCGCTCAGCCATGAGGAGAAGGGGGACGGTGGGTTAGTCCCGCTATCCACAGGCTGGGGGGCCGAGAGGTGGCAGCGCCGGGCGCCGGGCTGGGCTAGAAGGGGTGGATGAACAGCCTTCCGCCTTTTGGTGATACCGCCGGCCATGACGAAGGGGGGCTGCTTGGGCTCTCCCAGCGGCTGCCGCCCAGCAACCTGGAAGCCGAGCAGGCGCTGCTGGGCGCCCTGCTGGCCAATAACCGCGCCTATGAGCGGGTTTCCGAATTCCTGGCCGCCGAGCATTTCGCCATGGTGGCGCATGCACGCATCTTTAAGGCGGTGCAGCAGCGGATTGAGGCCGGCAGCCTGGCCGATGTGGTGACGCTGCGGCCGGAGTTTGAACATAACGGCGCGCTGGATGAGGTGGGCGGCACCGCCTACCTGGCGCAGCTGCTCTCGGCCATGGTGGGGATCATCAATGCCGGCGAATACGGCCGGATGATCCATGACGCCTATCTGCGGCGGCAATTGATCGACGTGGGCGAGACGGTGGTGAACAACGCCTTCGGCGCCGATGAGGATTTGCCGGACGCGAAGAAGCAGATTGAGGCGGCGGAGCAGGCGCTGTTCAACCTGGCCACCGAGGGCACCACCGAGGGCGGCTATGTGACCTTCGAGAAGGCGCTGGCGCAGGCGGTGGAGCAGGCGGCCAAGGCCTATTCCACGCCGGGCGGGGTTTCCGGCTTGCCGAGCGGGTTGCGCGACTTTGATGGCAAGACCGGCGGGCTGCATGGCAG
>CANFIE010000327.1 GCA_947446625.1 Acetobacteraceae bacterium
AACTGCGGAACTGCGCCTGCTCGGTTTTGCGCCCCAGCTTGGGCCGGGGCAACCGCTCCTCGTGGTGAATTTCGGGGATATGGGCGCCCGGCGGCCGGCGCGGCGTACGCGGGGCCATGGGCTGATCAGCGCGGAGGTCGGGCGGGGACATGGAACCTACTTTACACCAGCGGCAGCCAGCGGGGATGGCGACAATATGGCAGCTTGGCGGCGCTTTCCCTAGAGTAGCGCGTCAGCCAAGCCCAGCCAGGTGCGGCCGGGCCAGAAACCCCTGTACCGCCTCGGCCAGCGCCCCGGCCAGCCTGGCCCGATGCGCCGGCTTGGCCAGCGCGGCCTCATCCTCCGGGTGGCTGAGAAAGCCCAGTTCCACCAGGGCGGCGGGCATGTCGGGCGCCTTCAGCACGGCAAAGCCGGCGCGCCTGTGGCTGTGCGGCAGCAGCGGCACCTGGCCTTCCAGCCGCTGCACCACCTGGCGGGCCAGGCGGTCGCTGCCGGCGCGGGTTTCCTGGCGCATCAGGCTGAACAATATGGCCAAAACCTCGGGCGGCACGCTGGGCAGGCGCAGGCCGCCAGCGCGGTCGGCCAGGTTTTCCCGGTTGGCCAGCGCGGCGGCCAGCGGGTCCGAGGCGGTCTCGGCCAGGGTGTAAACACTGGCACCGCGGGCGGCGCGGGCATTCTCGGCCGAAACCGCATCGGCATGGATGGAAAGCAGCAGCGCCGCCTGCCGCCGCCGCGCCATCTCCACCCGTTCCGCCAGAGGCACGAACACGTCGCGCGTGCGGGTCAGCGCCACGCGGCAATGGCCGGTGGCTTCCAATTGCCGCTTCAGTTCATGCGCAACCGCCAGGGTGATGCGCTTTTCATGCGTACCATTGGCGCCGATGGCACCGGGGTCTCGCCCGCCATGCCCGGGGTCCAGCATCACCAGCGGCAGGCTGGCGTGCTGGCGGGGGGCGGGGCCGCCATGGGCCAGCCGGCCGGCGGCGGCCATGCGGGCAAAGGCCGGGCCGCCACCGGGGCGCAATTCCAGCACCAGCGCCTTGTCCTGCTGGGTCACGCGCGGGGTAGCAATGGGGCCCATCAGCGCAATGGTCAGCCGCCCACCGGCCCGCGTTGCGGCAAAGCGCAGCCCGGCAATGCAGCCGCTGCCCTGTTGCTGCGCCGGGCCGTGCCAGCCATGGCGGGGCAGGTCCAGCAGCAGCGCGGGCGGGCTGGCCTGGGCGGAGAGTTGCCAGGCAACGGGGTCGGAGAAGGGCAGCGTGAGCCGGGTATGGTGGCCTTCCACCCGCATGCTGGCACCGGGGCCGGG
The DNA here is from genome assembly GCA_947446625.1 of Acetobacteraceae bacterium. GTDB lineage: Bacteria > Pseudomonadota > Alphaproteobacteria > Acetobacterales > Acetobacteraceae > CAIMOR01. The sequence goes on from CANFIE010000327.1 coordinate 1,310, forward strand.
CGCGGCGGCCAAAGCGGGGCGCGGCAGCACCAGGGCGGCGGCACCCAGCAGCAGCAAGCGACGGCCATTTCCGGCGGGCAGTTCCTGGCCCATTGGCTGGCCCAATCCCCTGGCTGTCTCCTCCCGCGAGGCGACGGCGTGGCATTATCACGCTGGTGCATACCCTTGCCACCCAAAGTTGAGAAAAAGGTTCACGCGCAATCCCGACTCCGCCGGATTGGCTTGTGGAAAACCCTTCCCGGGGCTTATGGTGACCCGCCCCGGCAACGCCCGCTGCCGGTGGAGGTTCAGGGCATTCGTCCGATTCCGGCCTGAGGGTCGGTTGGTCCGAGTGCGGCAGAGCCTGGCATGGGTGGCCCTTGCGCCATCACGCTTCGCCAGGTCCGTCCGGTTTGCCCCCCTCCGCCAATTGCGGGACCGGACGCGCCACGAACCCAAGGTTGCCCCGCCCCTGAATTCCAGGTGGGCGTGCCCGGGTTGGCAGCGTGACCGAACGTAGCCCCACCCCGCGGCCTTTGGCTTGCGGCGTGGTCAAGGCATGAACCCTGGGGTGCGCTGGCCGCATAGCGCGGCGCCGCTGCCCCGACGAGAGCATGGCCGGATCGCCGCCAATACTTGGTGCCGCGCTGGCCGCCGCTTTCGGCCCATGTCACCCGTTTTCGCCGCAGGCGCGCCCGTTCGCGCCGCGGCGCGGAGCCCATGCTTCGATGACCAAGCGCATGCTTATTGACGCATCCCACAACGAGGAAACTCGGGTGGTGGTGCTGGATGGCAACCGGCTCGAGGAGTTCGACCTCGAAGCCGCCAACCGACTGCCGCTGAAGGGCAACATCTACCTGGCCAAGGTGGTCCGGGTGGAACCCAGCCTGCAGGCCGCCTTCGTGGAGTATGGCGGCAACCGCCATGGCTTCCTGGCCTTCTCGGAAATCCACCCGGATTATTACCAAATCCCGGTCGCGGACCGGCAGCGCCTGCTGGAAATGCAGGCCGCCGAGGCCCGCGAGGATGAAGAGGACGACGATGATGTGGGCGCCGACTATGCGGCGCGCCAGCACATCGCCGTGCCGGATGAACCCGGCCACGAGGCCAGCGTCGAGCCGGGCGAGGAAGTGCTGCCGCCGGCTTCAATTGAAGCCGCCGCCGAGCAAGGCGAGCCCAGCGAGCCGGCCACCGCCGAAGTGGTGAGCGAAGCCGCCACCGCCGAGACGCTGCCCGCCGCCACCGAGACCCCGGCGGAAGCCGCGGCCCCGGCCGAGGAAAGCACCCCGGAATCCGCCGCCGAAGCGCAGCCCATGCTGCTCTCGACCGAGCATGTGGTGATGGCCGGCCCCGAGGGGCACGACACCATCGCCGCCGAAGCTGGCGAAACCTCCGCCCTGGTGGATGAGCAGGCCGACGACGAGGCCGATGACGAGGGCGAGGAGCAGGCCCCGCCGCCCGAGACCATCGGCGGCGAAGGCCCCGAGGAAGGCGAAGGCGGGCGCGAGCGCCGCATTCCGCCGCGCTTCCTGCGCCACTACAAAATCCAGGAAGTCATCCGCCGCCGCCAGATCATGCTGATCCAGGTGGTCAAGGAAGAACGGGGCGGCAAGGGTGCCGCGCTCACCACCTACATCTCGCTCGCCGGCCGCTTCAGCGTGTTGATGCCGAACAGCCCGCGTGGTGGCGGCGTTTCCCGCAAGATCACCTCCGGCACCGACCGCAAGCGCCTGCGCGAAGTGATCGACGAGCTGCAACTGCCCCAGGGCATGAGCATCATCGTCCGCACCGCCGGCGCCCAGCGCCCCAAGCCGGAGATTCGCCGCGACTGCGAATACCTGCTGCGGCTGTGGGACAACATCCGTGAGCGCACGCTGCAAAGCGCTGCCCCGGCGCTGATCTATGAGGAAGCCGACCTCATCAAGCGCAGCATCCGCGACACCTTCAGCCGCGATGTTGAGGAAATTTTCGTCGACGGCGAGCTGGCCTTCAAGGATGCGCGCGAGTTCATGCGCATGCTGATGCCGCAGCATGTCCGCAAGATTCAGCTGTACCGCGACTCCGGTATGCCGCTGTTCGCCCGCCATCAGGTGGAAGCGCAGCTGGATGCCATGCACAGCCCGACGGTTCAGCTGCGCTCGGGCGGCTATCTGGTCATCAACCAGACCGAGGCGCTGGTCGCCATCGACGTGAACTCGGGCCGCGCCACGCGTGAGCGCCATATCGAAGACACGGCGCTGCGCACCAACATGGAAGCCGCCGAGGAAATCGCCCGGCAGCTGCGCCTGCGCGACCTGGCCGGCCTGATCGTCATCGACTTCATCGACATGGAGTCGTCGCGCAACGACGGCATGGTGGAGCGCAAGCTGAAGGAATCGCTGCGGCATGACCGCGCGCGGATTCAGCTTGGCCGCATCAGCCATTTCGGCCTGCTGGAAATGTCGCGCCAGCGGCTGCGGCCTTCCCTGGCGGAAACCACCTTCGTCACCTGCCCGCATTGCCAGGGCCGTGGCCAGGTGCGCAGCATTGAAAACAGCGCGCTGCACGTGCTGCGCGGCATCGAGGAAGAGGGCGCCCGCCGCCGCTCGGCCGAGATCCTGGTGCATGTCCACAGCTCGGTGGCGCTGTACCTGCTGAACCGCAAGCGTGAGCGTCTGGCGCAGATTGAAGCGCGCTACGGCATGAGTGTGCTTTTCGAGCCCGATGACACGCTGCTGCCGCCGACCACACGGATTGACCGCGTGCGCGCCGCCGACCCCAACCGCATTCCGGAGGAGCGCAGTGCGCTGCGCATGGACTACGCGCCGGAGCCGGAGGTTGAGGACGAGGTGCTGGCCGAGGTCGAGGATGAGGCCGAGGAGGCCCCTCGCGCCACCGGCCGCACCGCCGCTGCCGCCAGCGCCGAAGGGCCGGAGGGTGAAACCGCCGCCGAGGGCCAGGCGCGTCGCCGCCGGCGCCGTCGGCGCCGGGGTGGCCGCCGCGAGGATGGCAGCCCGACCCCAAATGCCGGCGCCGACGGTGAAGGTGATGGCGAGGCCGGCGTTGAAGGCGATGGTGAGGACGAGGCCGAGGAAGCCGAGACCGATGCCAGCGCCGAGCTGGACCCGTTGGAAGCCGAGCTGGCTGCCGCTGCCGAAGCCGCTGCCGCCGCTGAAGCCGCCGAGGCAGCCGAAGGTGATGGCGACCGCGACAGCCGTGGCCGCCGCCGCCGGGGCCGCCGTGGTGGCCGTGGCCGCCGCGAGGATGGCACCGCGGCACCGCGTGCCGAAGGCCAGCCCGAGGAGGAAGGTGCCGAAGCCAGCGCCCCGCCGCCCGCGCCGGTCGCCGCCCCGGCACCGCGCCAGCCGCGCCCGGCCGCCCCGCAGGGCTACCAGGGCCCTACCCCGGCAGACCCCTTCGCCGGCCAGGTGGATGACATCTTCGCCGCCATGGAGGCCGCCGAGCGCGCCGCCGAAGAAGAAGCGATGCGCCGCAGCCGCCCGATGCCGGCCCCCGAGCCAGCCCCGGAACCCGTGCTAATTGAGCCTGCGCCGGTGGTTGCCGCGCCGGAACCCGCCCCCGTGGTGGTGGCCCCGGTGGTGGTGGAAGCCCCCGCCGCCCCGGTGGTGGAAGCCGCCCCGCCGCCACCCGCGCCGGAGCCTGAGCCGGCCCCCGCGCCCGCCCCGGCCCCCGAGCCGGTGGTGCAGGCCGCGCCCGAACCTGCTCCGGCCCCCGTGCCTGAAGTGGTGCAGGGCCCCATCATCCAACCCAAGGTGGTGGATGAC
>CANFIE010000328.1 GCA_947446625.1 Acetobacteraceae bacterium
CGAAAAGTCACCGCCGCCTGCTGGAACAGATCCTGCGCGTTCCACAACTCGTCGAAATGCGGCAACCGCTCGGCCAGCCCGTCCTGCACCACCGCGCCGGTCACCGGCACCGGCCAGGCCGTCTCGCCACCCAGCGCCCGCAGCAGCCCCTTGCCGCGCCGCAGCGCCAGTTGCAGCGCGCCCAGCGCCGGCCCCTTCTCGTCGAAGAAGCCAATCTCGCGCAGCAACCCCTCGGCCGAGGCCGCCGCCCGCGTGCCGTACAGCACCCCGGTGCCATAGCCCAGCCGGCCCAGTGCGTAGCTCAGGTTGCGGGCATAGGTCGCAACCCCCGTCCCCTGCTCCAGCGCCAGGTTGTACCCGTCCAGGAAGATGCGCGGCCGCGGCGGCTCCGTCATGCCCGCTCAATACCGGCCTGTTGCACGGGGGCCAAGCGTGCTGCCTTCAAATCGCCCCAGCTTCCGGGATAATAACGCCCGCCGGGCGCCGTGCCCGGTTTGCCGAGGTATGCATGTCCGCGTCCGACGACCGTATCGTTCCCGTCATCCTGTGCGGAGGCACCGGCAGCCGGCTGTGGCCGATGTCGCGCGAATCCTACCCCAAGCAGTTCCTGCCGCTGGTGTCGGACCGCACCATGCTGCAGGAAACCGCTGCCCGCGCGCATGGCCCCGGCTTTGCCGCGCCCATCGCCATCTGCAATGAGGCACATCGCTTCCTGGTGGCCGAGCAGCTGCGCGACACCGCCGTGGCCAATCCGCGCATTCTGCTGGAACCGGTGGGTCGCAACAGCGCCCCGGCGATTGCCGCCGCCGCCCTGGTGGCGGCCGAGGCCAATCCGCAGTCGCTCTGCTGGATCATGGCGTCCGACGCCGTGATCGCCGATGTGCCCGCGCTGCACGCCGCCCTGGCCCAGGCCGCGGTCGCCGCCCGCGCCGGCCGCATCGTCACCTTCGGCATGCAGCCCACCGCGCCCGAGACCGGCTACGGCTACATCGAATCCGGTGCCGCCCTGGCCGATGCCCCGGGCGTGCTGGCGCTCACCCGCTTCGTCGAGAAGCCGGACGCCGCCACCGCCACCGAATTCCTGGCCAAGGGCGGCTACCTGTGGAATTCCGGCATGTTCGTGGCCACCGCCGCCACCCTGCTGGCCGAGTTGGAACGCTTCGAGCCGGAACTCCTCAAAGCGGTGCGTGCCGCCATGGCCGGCGCCCAGCGAGACCTCGACTTCATCCGCCTTGACCCCACCGCCTTCGCCGCCGCGCCCTCCATCTCCATCGACTACGCGGTGATGGAAAAGACCGCCCAGGCCGCCGTGGTGCCCGCCGCCCTCGGCTGGTCCGACCTCGGCTCCTGGGCCGCCATCTGGGAAGTGGCCAAGCAGGACGCCGACGGCAATGCCCAGCAGGGCCAGGTGGAGTTGCTGGACAACCAGCGCTGCTATGTCCGCAGCGAAGGCATCCTCACCGCCGTGGTTGGCATGCGTGACACGGTGGTGGTCACCACGCCCGACGCCGTGCTGGTGATGCGCCGCAACCACGCGCAGGACGCGAAGAAAATCGTGGACCGCCTGCGCGCCAAGGGCATCAAGCAGGCCACCGAGCATCAGCGCATGTACCGCCCCTGGGGCCACTACGAAGGCCTGATCATGGGTGAGCGCTTCCAGGTGAAGAAGATCAGCGTCCGCCCCGGCCAGAAGCTTTCCCTGCAAAAGCACTTCCACCGTGCCGAGCATTGGGTGGTCGTCAGCGGCACCGCCATCGTGACGCGTGACCAGGAGGAAATCCTGCTGCGCGAGAATGAGAGCGTGTACCTGCCGCTCGGCTGCGTGCACCGGCTGGTCAACCCTGGCAAAATCCCGCTGACGCTGATCGAGGTGCAGGCCGGCAGCTACCTGGGTGAGGATGACATCGTCCGCATCGAGGATACCTACGGCCGCAGTTGAGCCGCCCCATGACGGCCCTGCTGTTCGATATCTCCGACCTGCTTGAGTATCTGCGCGCCAGTCGGCTGCCCACCGGCATCCAGCGCGTGCAGCTCAACATTCTGCGCCAGGTGCTGGCGGCGGAGCCTGACGCCGCCGCCTGCGCCTATGCGCCGGAGGCCGCCGAGTGGCGCCCGGTGCCGGCACCGCTCTTCCTGCGCCTGGCCGCGCTTTCGGCCAGTGGCGCCGATGCCAATGCCCCCGAATGGCAGGCCGCGCTGGCCGGGTTGGCCAATGCCCTGGCCAATGCCCCGCCCTGCGCCATGGGGCCGGGCACCATGCTGGTGAACCTGGGCAGTTCCTGGTGGCAGCCCGGCTATATGCGCCGGGTGGCGGCACTGAAGCGGGACCATGGCATCCGCTACATCCCCTTCCTGTATGACTGCATCCCCCTGCTGCTGCCCGAGCATTGCGCCGCCGGGCTGGTGGATGAGTTCAGCCGCTGGTTTGCCCAGCTTTGCCTGCTGGCCGATGCCGTCGCCGTCATCTCGGACTGCACCGGCCGCGACTTCGCCCGACTCAGTGCGCCGCTGCTGGGCGGCGCCAGCCTGCCCAGTTTCGTGGTGCCACTGAACGTCGCCGCCGAACTCAGCCCCGCCACCCCGGCGCCGGCCGAGTTGGCGGGCTGCGTGCTGTTCGTCGCCACGCTGGAATCGCGCAAGAACCACCTGCTGGTGTTCCGCGCCTGGCAACAACTGCTGCAACGCCACGGCCCGGCGATGGTGCCGCGGCTGGTTTGCGTGGGCAAGCGCGGCTGGTTGGCCGAACCGGCATTGGCATTCCTGGCCGCCAACCCCACCCTGGCCGCCCATGTGCGCCTGCTGCACAACGTGGCCGACGGCGAATTGGCCGGGTTGTACCAGGCCTGCCGCTTCACCCTGTTCAACAGCTTCTACGAAGGCTGGGGCCTGCCGGTTACCGAAAGCCTGAGCCATGGCAAGGTTGCGCTGGTGGCCGACAATTCCGCGCTGCCCGAGGCCGGGGCCGGCGGTGCGCTGCACTTTCCCAGCAACAACCTGGCCGATTTGGTGGAAAAGCTGGAAACCCTGCTGCTGCAGCCCGAAGCCCTGCCCCGGCTGCAGGCCCGGTTGCTGCACGAGGTAAGGTTGCGCGACTGGGCCGCCCTGGCGGCGCAATTGGTGGCGGAACTGCGCGCCCTGCTCGCCGCCAGCCCCAGCGCCCCGCGCCTGGCGCTACGCCCCGGCGAGGTTTGGGAAACCCGCGCCCTGCCCGGCCCCACACCCAGCCTGGCCATGGCCGGCGCTGAACTGACCCGCATGGGCCCCACCTGGCTACCGCTGGAGGCTTGGGGCTGCTGGGTATTGCCCGGCCGCAGCGTGCTGCGCCTGCCCCTGGCCGAGATGCCCGGCCAGGCCCCGTTGCGCGTGCTGGTGGTCTTCGTCGGCCCGCCGGCGCCCTGGCACATTGGCCTGCGCGCCGGCCCGGCCGAAGGCCCGCTGCCCGCATTCACCTGGCTGCAGGGCATCGCCGGCCAGATCATTCCCTGCGCGCTGGAGATCCCTGCCAGCGCCTGGCCCGAGGTGGTCGTGGAATTCGAGGCGCCGGAGGCCGTGCCCCTCGCCCTGGTCACACCCGAGGACCAGCGACAGGTCGGCTTCGGCCTGCTCCACCTCATGGTCTGCCGGGCCGACGATTTCGCCGCCCGGCTGGACTACCTGGAGCGCCAGACGCTCCCGGGTTTGGCACGGATTTAACCCCGCCGCGCCAGCGCTGCGTGCGCGGCTGATCCACCGCGCCGACGATTCCGCCTGCGCGGATCAAGCGCTACAGCAGGCTGAACGACCGCGCCGCCACCGCCATCTGGAAGATCAGCCCCATCAGGTCGCTGGCAATCTGGAAGCCCTTGGTATCCAAATGCGGCAGCGCCACCAGTTCGTCACCCGGGCGCGGCGCCTCGCGCGGCTCCAGCACCAGCTCACCACTGGCGCGGCGAATCATCATGCTGGCCGCATTGCCACGCGGCGAATAACCGCCCGCCGCCCGCACGTAATCCGCCAGCGTCATCTCCGGCCGCCACACCACGGCGCGCGGCGCGGTCACTTCGCCGGCCACCAGCACCGTCTCGCTGCGCTCGGGGATCACGATGGTGTCGCCATCCTCAAGCCGCACGGCGGCGCAGCCATTGCGGTCACTCACCACCAGCCGGCCTTCCGGCTGGGTGCGGCGGGCGCGCTGGATATAGCTGCTGATCAGCTGCGCTTCCGAGGCACGGATCGTCGCCACCCCGGTCGAGCCGCTCACGGCCATGAACAACTGCCGCTCCAGCCGGTCCAGCGACTCATCAATGGTACGCCGCTGCTGTGCCGCCACCGAGGGCCGCAGCACGAACACGTTGCGCGTATCGGCCAGCACCGGGTCCACCGCCACATGGTCCAGCAGCTGGCACAGCTGAATATCGCGATCCGCCACCAGCACCGAAGGCCCGATCCGGCTGCCCTCGATCGTCACCCGCACCGTGCGCGCCGGCGCGTCAGTAATAAAGCTCACGCTGTCCTGGTCGCCCAGGGTGATATCGGCCATGCCGGCCAAGGTGGTGTAGCGCGAGAACGGCTGGCCGTTGCGCGTGCCCTTGATGACGGCATTGGTCGCCGAAGGCAGCGGCCGGGCATAGTCCAGCAGTTCGCGCCCGGTCATCGCCCGGCCCGGCACCTCGAACAGGTAGTTGTTGCGCACCGCGCCATCGGCGCCCACCACGGCGCGCTGGCGGCCCACCAGCAGGGTATCACCCTCCTGCAACCGCACCTGCGGCAGCGTGCCGCTCAGCAGAAACTGGTACAGGTCCACCGTCGCCACGGCCCGGCCACCGCGCACCAGTTGAATGTCGCGGTACGAACCCCGCCCGGCATCCACGCCACCGGCCCGCACCAAAAAGTCGATAACGCTGTCAGCGGCCGAACCACCAAACCGCCCCGGCGTCTTCACAAAGCCGGTCACGAACACGCCAATCCGCTGCGTGCTCAGCAGCACGGCGTAAACCTGCACCTGGGTGGTGAACACGCGGCGCACTTCGGTTTCCACCACGCGCTGCAAATCCCCGGCGCGGGTGCCGGCC
>CANFIE010000329.1 GCA_947446625.1 Acetobacteraceae bacterium
CATCGCCTGGGCCTGCATGTCGCGGCAAATCTGCTGCTGCGCCGCCAGGCTGGGCGCGGCGAACCAGGCGTTGCGCTGCTCCTCCAGCTTCTCGCTGACGCACCAGCCCGGCCAGCCGGCGGCGTCGTTGCCATTGCCGCGCACCGCGTAGTGGTTGGCCGGGTCCAGATGGTCCACGCCTTCCCAGCCGGTGTTGAAGCAACTCCAGCCGCCCTGCTCCACCGGGCCGCGATTGTTGCGCCGTTGCAGCATGGTGCCCCAGTCGGTCGCCACGTAATCCACGTTCATGCCGATATTCTTGAACATGTCGGCCGCCACCTCGCCGATGGCCTTGAACTGCGGGTAGTCGGTGGCCACCAGCATCGCCACCTTCTCGCCGGCATAGCCGGCCTCGCGCAGCATGCGCTTTACCTTGTCGTAGTCGCGTGGCCCCTTCAGCGGCTCCAGCCCCACCTCGCTGGCCAGCGGTGTGCGCGGGCAGAAAATGCCATGCGGGGTGTGGAAGTCCTTCGGGTCGGTGCCCACAATCGCCTGCATCATCGCCGCCTGGTCTATGGCGTGCAGCACGGCGCGGCGAATGGCCGGGTTGTTGAACGGCGGCTGCGCGTGGTTCAGCCGCATCATGTTGACCTGGCCGCTGAAGTTGATGATGTCGAGCTTGATCCGCCGGTCCCGCCGCAGCAACGGCAGCAGGTCATGCGCCGGGTTCTCCCACCATTCCTGCTCACCGCGTTGCAGGGCGGAAGCCTTGGTGGAGGCATCCGGAATGGTGGTCCACTCCACCCGGTCGAAATGCACAATCTTCGGGCCGGAATTCCAGTCGGGCGAACCGCCCTGGCGCGGCACGTATTTGTCGAACTTCTCATACACCGCCCGCGCCCCGGCCACCCGCTCGGCCTGCACCCAGCGGAACGGCCCGCTGCCGATCATGTCGGTCAACTGCTTGAACGGGTCGGTATTGGCGAAGCGTTCCGGCATCATCGCCGGCATGGGAGAGGTGATTTTCCCCAGCGCATCCGGCAGCAGCGGAAAGGGCCGGTTCAGCTTGAACAGAATGGTCCGGTCATCCGGCGCGGTCAGCTCGTCGGTCGCTGCCATCAGCGCGCCGCCCAGCGCATCGCGCCGCGCCCAGCGCTTGATGCTGGCCACGCAATCCCGCGCCAGCACCCGCTCACCATCATGCCACAACAGGCCGGGGCGCAGCGTCAGCGTCCACAGCTTGCCGTCATTGGCGACAACATGCCCCTCCACCATCTGCGGAGAAGCCTTGAAGTTGCCATCCATGCCGTACAGCGTGTCGTACACCATGTGCCCATGGCCACGCGTCACGTAGGCGGTGGTGCCATGCGGGTCCAGGTAGCTCAGGTCGATCTGCGGGATGAACTTCAGCACCCCCGCACCCTGGGCGCGGGCAAAGCGCGGCGCGGCCAACAGGCCAGCGGCGGCACCCAAGGTTTGGCGACGGCTCAATATGGGGCTCAAGACGCTCTCCTGAATGAAGGCGACCGGCAATTTCTCCCGTTGGGGCAGGCTAGCATGCGCGAGGCGGCGGCCGGCAAGTGAATACCGGCCGCCGCCCCTCGGTATCAGCTGCGGAACTGCGCGCCGGCATCCACATCCAGCGTGCTGCCACTCAGGTAGCCGCCACGCGGGCTGGCGCAGAACACCGCCAGGTCGGCAATCTCCTCAGACTTGCCGGCGCGGCCCAACGAAAGCCCGCTCATCATCTCTTCCCAGCGGTTCTCGTCGCCAAACTTCGCCTTCGCCCGGGTCTTGCTCAGCGTCACAATCCGGTCCGTCATGGTCGCGCCCGGGGCAATGCCCACCACGCGCACGCCATTGTCGGTGCTGCGGCCACCCAGCGCGCCGGTAAAGGCGATCAGCGCCGCGTTGCCCGCCGCGCCGCAGATGTAGTCGGCCCGCGGTGCCCGGCCCGCCATGCCGATGATGTTGACGATAACGCCAGACTTCTTGGCTTCCAGCCCCGGCAGGTACAACTGCGTCAGGTGGATGTAGCCAAACACCTTCAGGTTCCAGGCATCGATCCAGCGCGCCAGGTTGATGTCATGCACCGTGCCGCCCGGAATGGCGCCGGCATTGTTCACCAGCACGTCGATATCCGGAAACGCCTTGTGCAGCGCCTCACGCGCCGCCGGGTCGCCCAGGTCGCCGGCATGGATCGCCACATTCACATTGTAGCGCGCCTTGATGCCGGCGGCGGCGGTGGCCAACGCCGCGCCATCACGGCTCGCCAGAATAACGTCGCAGCCCTCGGCGGCGAAGGCCGTGGCGCAGGCCAGCCCGATACCCTTGGAAGCGCCGGTGACCAGCACGCGCTTGCCGGCAATGTCCATATCCATGGTTAAATCCCTCCCATCCGTTGGATGGTTGGGAGCCTACAGCTTCGGCGCTATTCCGGAAACGCCCGTAGCCTGTTCCAACTGCGCCAGTGCCAGCAAATAGGTGAAGCGCGCATTATTGGCCGCCGCCCGCGTGGCATTCAGCGTCCGCAGCGCGTCCATCACATCAATCAGAGAACGCCCGCCGGCCAGATAGGCCCGCTCGGTGATCTGGTAGCTTTCCTCGGCGCGGGCGATGGCGCCGCCGGTGTACAGCGCCAGCAGGGCGCGGGCCTGTTCATACCCGGCCCAGGCCCCGGCGAAATCCGCCCGCGCCTGGAACAGCGCCAGCCGCGCCTGGGCTTCCACCTGCCCCTGCTGCGCGGCGGCCACGCCGATATTCCCCTCCACAATGCCGCTGGTGAAGATCGGCACCGAAAAGGTCAGCCCCACCTGGTTGTTCGCCGTCGGCGAAAGGTTGCCGCCAATCTGCGGCAGGTTCTGCGGCATGCGGGTGCGGGTCCAGCCGGCGCCCACGGTCACGTCGCGGCTGCGGGCGGCCTCGGCCAGCAGCCGGTTGGCCCCGGCCGCGCCCGCCAGGCGCAGCGCCACCATCACATCCGGCCTATCCGGCACGGCGGCGGCCAATTCATCGCGGCCCAGGCCCAATTCGGCCCCGGCATCAAACCGGCCCCGCACATCAAACGCCACCGGGGAAAGGATGGTCCGCAGCGCGGTCGGCGGCTCCGCCACCGGGGCAGGCGCCCCACGCCGCGCCGCCCGGCCCCGCTGGGCAGGGGCTTCTGCCGGCGCTTCCGGCGCCAGGCCCATGGCGCCAAGCTGCCCGGCCCCGGCCTGAAACGCCGCCGCGTCGCTGGCCAGCAGTGGCGCCAGGGCGGCCACATTCTGGGCATAGGCCAGGGCGTTGGTCGTCACATCCTGTTCAAACTGCACCCGGTTGGCCTGGAAGCGAAGCAGGTCGCCCTCAGGGATGGCGCCATCGCGCAACTGCCGGCGCAGCAGCCCCTCGGTGCGGTCAAGGCTGGTGCGGTTGGCCAGCGCCACTTCCAGGTTGGCGCGGGCCTGCAAGGCGGCCAGGAAATTCTGCCGCAGCGTGAAGATCTGGCCGCGCAGCGCGTCCATCACCTGCGCCTCGGCCACGCTGATATTCTCATCCGCCAGCCGGGTGCGCAGGCCGCGCTTGCCGCCGCGTTCCACCACCACGGTCAGGCTGGCGTTGAAGTTGTTCTGCGGCCCCAGGCCCCGCGCCCCGGCAAATGTATCGCGTGCGGTTTCATTGAACTGCGCGGCGGTATTGCCAATGCTCACCGTGGGCGGCGGCAACTGATTGGCCACCAGCCGCTGCGCCCGGGCCAAATCCACCCCGCGCCGGGCGGCCAGAACCACCAGGTTGCGTTCCACCAGCATCTGCTCGGCCAGGGTCAGCGTCAGCGCCGGGGTATTGGGCGGCAGCGGCAGCCGGGCATTGCCCAGGGTTTCCGCCCCGGGCCGCTGCGCCAGGGCCGGCGCCAACCCCAGCAACAGGCCGGCAAGCGGCAGCAGGCCACGCTTCACCACGGGTAGCAGCATGCAACGCAATTCCTTCAGGCCAGGGCCGCAGCTCGGCAGGCTGGAGCATGATCCACTTTGGCGGATCATGCTCCAGCGTTGTTTGAGAGACTGATTCACCACTCCGGCGATTCCACCTGCGTGGATCAGGCTCTAATCAATCCGCGCGGCCCGGTCGATGAACAGCGCGCCGCCGGTCACCACATGGTCGCCCACGGCCAGGCCCTCGGTCACCTGCAGCATGCCTTCGCTGCGCAGCCCGGTGCGAATCCGCCGCAACTCGAACACGCCCGCCCCGGTGGAAACCCACACGAAGGGGTCCGAGCCCCGGAAGATCACGGCGTTCAACGGCACTGCCACGCTCTCGACCGGCTGGCCCACCTCAATGCGGAAGGTGGCGAACATTTCCGGCGTCAGCTTGTGCTCCGGGTCCTGCACCTCGGCCCGCACCGTCAGGCGCCGGGTTTCGGCATTGATGCCCGACGCCGCATTGGTGATGCGCGCCTGGAACACCTGGCTGGGCAGGGCGCCCACGGTCACCGCCACCTGCTGGCCCACGCGCACATGCGGCACATCCACTTCCCGCACCTGGGCCACCAGCCACATGGTGCCGGTATCGGCAATGGTGAAGACCGGCTCGGCCCCACCATTGGAAAGCCATTGCCCCGGCCCAACCCGGCGCTGCGTCACCACGCCATCCAGCGGCGCCATCACCGGCACAATCGCTTCCACCTGGCGGGTCCGCTCAATCGCGGCAATCTGTTCCGCCGTCCGGCCCAGCACGCGAATGCTGTCGCGTGACGCCTGCTCGGCGGTCTGCGCGCTGCGCAAATCGGCCTCGGCGGCGCGCAGCGCGGCCTGGGCGGTTTCCATATCGGCCTGGCTGCCGGCGCGGGCCGAAAACAGGCTGGCGGCACGGCTGGCCTGGCGCTGCGCCAAATCCCGCGCGCTGCGGCTTTTGTTGGTGTTGTCCAGCGCCGCCAGCAGGGCGTTCACCGCCGTCACCAAATCGGTGCTTTCCACCTGCATCAGCACGTCGCCAGCCTTCACCCGGTCACCCAGGCGGGCATCGGCGCGCACCACGCGGCCACCATTATAGGGGAAGAACACCGGGGTGGACCGGTCC
>CANFIE010000330.1 GCA_947446625.1 Acetobacteraceae bacterium
ATGCGCGCCCAGGCGCTGGCGCTGCGCCCGTTCCTGGATGCCCTCTACGCCCCCGGCCCCGCCGTACTGGCCCCGCCCGAGGACGCCACCCTGGCCTGCCGCTGCGAGGAGGTCACCGCCGGCCAGGTGCGCGCCGCCGCCCGGCTGGGCGCCACCGGCCCCAACCAAACCAAGGCCTTCCTGCGTGCCGGCATGGGCGCCTGCCAGGGCCGCATGTGCGGCCCCACCGTCTGCGGCCTGGTGGCGGAAACCCAAACTGTACCCCTGGCCAGCATCGCCCCGCTGCGCCCGCGTGCGCCCTACAAGCCACTCACCGTGGGGCAGATGGCCGGGGACTGAAGCCGGTTATTGCCTGCCCGGCCCGGCTGGTTGTATGCCAGTGGCGTGCAAAGACGAATCCTGCTGCTCCCCGCCCTGGCCGCCTTCGCCGGGCTGCCATTCGGCGGCCTTCTGGCGCAGGTCGCGCCCCTTGTGGCGCCTGAGATCGACGCCGCCCGCGGCCAAGGTCTCGCCCGCCTCGCCGCCCGCCTGCGCCGGCTGGAGGAAGACGGCCTCAACCCCGCCGACTACGCCATTCCGGCCGACAGCCAACTCGCCAGCGACCCCGCCGGCTACCTGGATGCCATTGGCCGCGCCGCCACCCGCGCCCTGACCGACCTGCTGCATGGCCGCGTCCGCAGCCTGGCCAACCGGCCTGATCTGCAACGCGACACCAACGCCCTGCCATTGCAGCCCTGGCTCACCGAACTCGCCGCCAGCCCTGACCCCGCCGCCGTGCTGGACCGCGCCGCTCTGCTGCACCCGGAAGCCGCGCCGCTGAAACTCGCCCTGGCGGAGGCCCGCGCCCGCGTCGCCGCCGGTGGCTGGGGCACCATCCCCGGCGGCCCGAACGACACCATTGAGCCCGGCAGCTACGACGCGGTGAAAATCCCCGCCCTGCGCGCCCGCCTCGCCGCCACTGACCCTTCAGTGAAGCGCGACGGCAATGGCTACGACGCCGCCCTGGTGGAAGCCGTGAAGCGCTTCCAGGCCGCCGAGGGGCTGGAAGCCGATGGCCGCATCGGCCGTATCTCGCTCGCCGCGCTCAACCGCCCGGCCACCGCCATGGTCAACCAGCTCCGCGCCGCGCTCGATTCGCGCCGCGCCATGGCCGCCCCGGTCACCGAACGCCGCGTTGAGGTGAACATCGCCCACCAGCGCCTGGCCGTGATTGAAAACGGCCGCCCGTTGCTGGAAATGAACGTGATTGTCGGCAAGCCGGCCCGGCCCACGCCCATGCTGAACGTGCGGCTCACCGCCATCCAGTTCAATCCGCGCTGGGGCGTGCCGCTGCGCAACATGAAGGAAGACCTGCTGCCGCGCTTCCGCCGTGATGCGCGCAGCATGATGGAAAAGGGCTTCCGGGTTTACTCCGTGGTCAATGGCCAGGCGGTGGAGGTTGACCCGACCACCATCGAATGGTCGCGCGTCAACCCGGAGCGCATCCCCTACATCATCCGCCAGGATGCCGGGGAGGCCAACGCCCTGGGTCGCATCAAATTCGTCATCCCTAACTCGGATGACATCTTCATGCATGATACGCCGGACCGGCATTTGTTCCGCCGGCCGGACCGCGCCTTCTCCTCGGGCTGCATCCGGCTGGAAAAGCCCATGGAACTGCTCGACATCGCCATCACCGGCATGCCGGGCTGGGACCGCCCGCGGGTGGAAAAGCTGCTGAATGACCGCATCACCGGCGGCATCGCGGTGCGGCAGGTCATGCCCGTTCGGCTGCACTACACCACCGCCGTGGTGGAGAATGGCCGCGTCACCCTGCGGCCCGATATCTACGGCCATGACGAAGCCTATGCCCGCGCCATGGATGCCCCGCCCCGCATGGCGGCCGCTGGAGTACGTTGATGCGTTGGCGCCGAGACCCTTGCCCCTGCTGCGTCACCAAGCCTGACTGGTCCTGCGAGGCCCCCACCACCGAAGCCCCCGCCATCGGCCGCCGCGGCCTGTTCGGCGCCGCGCTCGGCCTGGCCAGCCTGGCCCTGGCCAGCCCCGTGCTGGCCGCGCCCGGGGACCGGTCCATCGCCATCAACCGCGTCGGCACCGGTGAAAGCTTCAACGGCATCTACTTCCGTGAAGGCCGCTACGACCCTGATGCCCTGCTGAGCCTGAACTGGCTGCTGCGCGACCCGCATCTGGGCGAAGCCACCCCCATGGACCCGCGCCTGTTCGACGTGCTGCATAGCGTTGCCGCCATGATGAACGCCTCGGAACCCTATGAGGTCATCAGCGGCTACCGCACGCCGGAATCCAACGCCGCCAATGCCCGCCGTTCGCGCCGGGTCTCACGCGCCAGCCTGCATATGTCCGGCATGGCGGCCGATGTGCGGCTTCCCGGCCAATCCTCCATGGGCATGGCGCGACTGGCGGCCAATATGCAAATCGGTGGCGTCGGCCTGTATCGCCGCGACGGTTTCGTCCATCTGGACTGTGGCCCCTCACGCCGCTGGTGAAAGCGTCGCCACATCCGGCGCGCCAAAGCGCAGCGCCGGCTGGCCCACATATTCATGCGCGCCCACATGGGTCAGGCTGCCCAGCGTATCCAGCCACACCTTGCCGCCCAGCGCCCGCCAGCGGCGGCAAAATGTCCAGTCCTCGCTGATGTACTGGCCGGTTTCCGGCGCCACCATGCAGTCGAACAGCGCGTAATGCGGCCCGGCCTCGCCGCTGCCGGGGCTATAGGCATCAATCCCGCCATAGCGCGTCTCCGGGTAGCCGCGCACCATCGCCTCCAGCGCATCCCGCCGCAGCAGCATGAAGCCGGTGCCGGCATGCCGGGCGGTGATGAATTCCCCGCGCCGTTCCGCCTCCACCCCCTGGCAAGGCTCGCCCACATACAGCAGCGGCGCGGCCGGCGCCGGCTCCCCGTGGCGCAGCCGCGCCCCGGCCCCGGCCCAGTGCAGCACCTTCAGCGGATACATGCCCGCCACCACCGGCTCGTCAAAGGCCAGCATCCGCGCCAGTTGTTCCGGCTCAAAGCCAATATCGGCATCCACAAACAGCAGATGCGTCGCCTCGGCCTGGGCGAGGAACCGCGCCACCAGCGTGTTGCGGCTGCGGGTAATCAGGCTGTCATGCCCCAGCATATCCAGCGTGAAGCGCACCTGCCCGCATAGCGGAGACGCCATCAGCCGCAGAATGCTCAGCATGTAGGTCTGGTGCACCATGGCACCGAAGCAGGGTGTGGCAATCAACACGTGCATCGCGCCAGCCTGCATCAGCCACCCTTGCCGAAATCCTAATCCCGGCCTTTCCTGGCGGCTGATTCTCCGGGAGGGTTCGGTCATGGCGTTGAAAGTGGCAATCGGCGGTCTGGGCGCCATCGGCGCGCATCTGGCGCGCGCGTTGGATGCCGGCGTGGATGGCCTCACCCTGGTGGCCGTGGCGGCGCGGGACCACGAAAAGGCCGCCCGTACCCTCGCCGGCTTCCGCCACCCGCCCAAGCTGGTCTCGCTCGCCCAACTGGCCGAACTGGCCGATGTGGTGGTGGAAGCCGCCCCCGCCGCGGTGTTCGAGGAAATCGCCACCGCCGCCATCGAACATGGCCGCATCTTCGTGCCCAGCAGCGTCGGCGCCCTGCTGCCCCGCATGCACCTGGTGCAGCGCGCGCGTGAAACCGGCGCCCGCATCATCGTGCCCACCGGCGCCCTGCTGGGGCTGGACGCCGTGCGCGCCGCCGCCGAGGGCAATGTCGCCAGCGTCACCATCCAAACCCGCAAGCCGCCGCTGGGCCTGGAAGGCGCGCCCTATCTGGTGGAGCACAACATCAACGTCCACGTCGCCGAACCGACCATCGTCTTCAAGGGCAACGCCTTCGACGCGGCAAAGGGCTTCCCCGCCAACGTCAACGTCGCCGCCGCGCTGGCCCTCGCCGGCATCGGCCCCGAGCGCACCATGGTAGAAATCTGGTCCGACCCCACCGTCACCCGCAACACCCACACCATCAAGGTGGAAGCCGAGACGGTGCGCCTGACCATGACCATCGAGAACGTGCCGAGCGAGGAAAACCCCAAAACCGGCAAGATCACCCCGCTCTCGCTGCTCGCCTGCCTGCGCGGCCTTACCAGCACCCTGAAGGTGGGCACATGAACCGCCGCGCCCTGCTGGCCACGCCAGCCCTGCTGCTCGCCACCCGCGCTTTGGCCTGGCCGGACCAGCCCATCCGCGTCATCGTGCCCTACGCGCCGGGCACCAACTCGGATGTGCAGACCCGCCTGGTCACGGCGCATATGACGCAATCGCTGGGCAAGCCCTTCGTGGTGGAAAACCGCGCCGGCGCCGGCGGCTCGGTGGGGGCCGAGGCCGTGGCCCGCGCCCGTCCCGATGGCTACACCCTCCTCACCGGCTCCAACGGCCCGCTTGCCATCAACCCCGCGCTGCAACCCCGACTGGGCTATGCGGTGGCCGATTTCGCCCCCATCGGCATGATATCTCGCGCCAGCCACACCATCACGGTGAAGGCCGACGCGCCGTGGAAAACCCTGGCCGAGTTCATCGCCGCGGCCCGCGCCGAGCCGGGCAAGATCACCATGGGCAGCAGCGGCACCGGCAGCGCCACGCATTTCGCCATTGAGATGTTGCAGCGCCAGGCCGGCATTCGCGTCACCCATGTGCCCTATCGCGGCTCCAGCCTGGCGGTGCCGGATCTCGTGGCAGGCAATGTCGCCAGCGTGTGCAGCGAACTCACCACCGTGCTGCCCACCTATCGCGGCGGCCAAACCCGCGTGCTGGCCCTGGCGGCGGAACAGCGCTCCTCCCTGGTGCCGGAAGTCCTCACCGCCACCCAGGCTGGCCTGCCCGGCTTCACCGCCGCCAGCTGGGTTGGCCTGGTCGGCCCCGCCGGCATCCCGGCCGAGGTCATGGCTGTGCTCTCCCGCGCCTTCCTGGCCGGCATGGCCGACGCCACGGTGGTGTCCCGCACCCGCGAAGCCGGCGCCGACCCGGCCCCCGCCGTGGAGCAAACCCC
>CANFIE010000331.1 GCA_947446625.1 Acetobacteraceae bacterium
AGCCCGGCCTGGCGCTTGCGGATCTCATCACTCCGCAGCACCAGCGCCCCCGGCGCCGCGCCCAGCAGCGGCGCCAAGGCCCGCGCCAGGGTGGATTTGCCGGTGCCCTGCAAGCCGCCCACCGCCACCATCCGGGCCGGCGGCGGCGCCAGCGCGGCCATGGCATAGGCCAAATACGGCGCCGAATCCTGCCCCCGCGCCGCCGCCACATGCGCCCGAATCAGCGCCCGCAGCGAAAGCCACAGCGGCAGCCCCGCCACCAGCGCGGCATCGCCACTGCGCGCCACATAGCGGTTCAGCACCCGGTTCGCCGCCGCCCGTCCGGCCCGCATGTCCAGGTCCATCAGCAGAAAGGCCAGGTCGTAGCCGGTCTCAATCCGCGCCAGGTCCTCATCGAATTCCAGCGCGTCAAACGGCGTGGGCCGCCCCTGCCACAAGCACAGATTGCCCAGGTGCAAATCGCCATGGCAGCGCCGCAGCATGCCCGCCCCGGCCCGTGCCGCCAGCCAGGGCGCCAGGCGGCCCAGCCAGGCGCCGGCCGCCTCGGCCCAAACAGTAGCGCCCGCCACCCCGGCGCGTTCCGCCGCCGCCAGGTTGCCGGCCAGCACCCGCCGCATCGCCGCCGCCGCGTCGACATCGGTCAGCGCCGGCAAGGCCGCGTGCATCGCCGCCACCGCATCGGCCATGGCATCCAGCAGCGCCGCATCCAGCGCCCCACGCGCGGCCATGGCGTCCAGAAAATCCCCGGCCGGCACCGGTGCCATATGCAGCACCCAGTCCTCCGCCGGCCCTTCGCCACCCAGCGCCAGCGCCCCATCGGCGCCCCGCACCACCGGCAGCACGCCCCGATACAGCCCCGGCGCAAAGCCCTGGTTCAGCTCAAACTCGCGCCGCAGAAAATGCGCCCGCGCCGCCAGGGTGGAGAAATCCAGAAACCCCAGCGCCACCGCCTTCTTCAGCTTGAAGACATCCCGCGCCCCAACGAACACCGCCGAGATATGCGTCTCAATCGGCGCCGCCCCGGTCAACCGCGCCAGCAGCGCCGCCACCGCGGCCTGCGCCGCCGGTACGCTCACGGATACAGCGTCTCCGTCCGCCAGCCCTCACCTTCGCGTAGAAACACGTTCCGCTCATGCAGGCGGAAGGGCATGTCCTGCCAAAACTCCATGCGCTGCGGCAGCACCCGGAAGCCGGACCAGAATTCCGGCCGGGGAATCGCCCCAATGCCGAATTTCAGCGTGAACTCCGCCACCCGCTTCTCCAGCGCCCAGCGCCCTTCCAGCGGCCGAGACTGGCGCGAGGCCCAGGCGCCAATCCGGCTGCTGCGGTGCCGGCTTTCATAATAAGCGTCGGCCTCGGCGGCCGAAACCGGCTCAACCGGGCCTTCCACCCGCACGCTGCGGGTCAGCGTTTTCCAATGGAAGCACAGCGCCGCATGCGGGTTGGCGGCCAGCTCGCCGCCCTTCCGGCTTTCCAGGTTGGTGTAGAAAACAAACCCTCGCGAATCCACGCCCTTCAGCAGCACCATGCGGGCGCTGGGCCGGCCATCGGGGGTGCTGGTGGCCAGGCAAACGGCGTTCGGGTCGTTCGGCTCGGTCTTCGCCGCCTCCGCCATCCAGGCCTCAAACCGGGCAAAGGGGTCGGCGATTTCCATAGCGAAACACTCCGGAGGATGCTGGGCTAGGCTGAAGCCCTTGCCCGCAGGGGCTTGGTGTGCCACCACGGCACCGCCTCCGCAACTGGCCGGATAGCCCAATATGTCTGAAGAATCGACGCTTGTTGACCTGCCCACCGGCACCCTGATGAAGGGCAAGCGTGGCCTCATCATGGGCGTGGCCAATGACCGCTCCCTCGCCTGGGGCATTGCCCGCGCCGTGGCCGCCCAGGGCGCCGAGCTGGCCTTTTCCTACCAAGGGGATGCGCTGGAAAAGCGCGTGCGCCCGCTGGCGGAAAGCCTGGGCGCCAGCACGCTGCTGCCCTGTGACGTGGCCGACGACGCCAGCATCGATGCCTGCTTCGGCGCGCTGGAGAAAAGCTGGGGCAAGCTGGACTTCGTGGTGCATGCCATCGGCTACGCCAACAAGGATTATCTGCGCGGCCGCTACCTGGACACGCCGCGCGATGTCTTCCTGCAGGCGCTCGACATCTCCTGCTATTCCTTCGCCGCCGTGGCCCGCCGCGCCGTGGCCCTGATGCCCAATGGCGGCAGCCTGCTCACCCTAAGCTACCTGGGCGCCGAGCGGGTGACGCCGCACTACAATGTCATGGGTGTGGCCAAGGCGGCGCTCGAAGCCAGCGTGCGCTACATGGCGGTTGACGTTGGCGGCCAGGGCATCCGGGTCAACGCCATCTCGGCCGGGCCGATCAAAACCCTGGCGGCCAGCGGCATTGGTGACTTCCGTTACATCCTGAAGTGGAACCAGCTCAACAGCCCGCTGAAGCGCAATGTGAGCATTGAGGAAGTGGGCGGCGCCGGGCTGTACCTGTGCAGCGACCTTTCCGCCGGCGTCACCGGTGAAGTGCACCACGTCGACAGCGGCTACCACATCGTGGGCATGAAGGCGGTGGACGCGCCTGACATCGCGACCCAGTAAATGTCCCACAATACGTTCGGCCACCTGTTCCGCCTCACCACCTGGGGCGAATCGCATGGCCCCGCCATTGGCGGCGTGGTGGATGGCTGCCCCGCCCGCATCGCCCTCACTGAAGCCGATATCCAACCCTGGCTGGACCAACGCCGCCCGGGTTCCTCGAAATTCGTCACCCAACGCCAGGAAGCGGATCAAGTCAAAATCCTCTCCGGCGTGTTCGAGGGCATGACCACCGGCACCCCCATCGCCCTGCACATCGAAAACACCGACCAGCGCAGCCGCGACTATGGCGAGATCAAGGACCGGTTTCGTCCCGGCCATGCCGACCTGACCTATGATCTGAAATACGGCATCCGCGACTATCGCGGCGGTGGCCGCAGCAGCGCCCGCGAAACCGCCATGCGCGTGGCCGCCGGCGCCGTGGCGCGCAAGGTGCTCGGCGGCGGCGTCCGCATCCGTGGCGCCATGGTACAGATGGGCGCCGACCGCATTGACCCCGCCGCCTGGGACTGGGCCGCGCTGGAGGACAACCAGTTCTTCTGCCCCGACCGTGCCGCCGCCGCCCGCTGGGAGGAACAACTGCTGGCCGTGCGCAAAACCGGCTCCTCGGTCGGTGCCGTCATAGAACTCGTGGCCGAGGGCCTGCCTCCCGGCCTGGGCGCGCCCATCTACGGCAAGCTGGACGCCGATATCGCCAGCGGCCTGATGAGCATCAACGCGGTGAAGGGCGTGGAGATCGGCGACGGTTTTGCCAGCGCCGCGCTCTCCGGCGAAGCCAATGCCGACGAGATGCGGATGCAGCCCGACGGCACTGTCCGCTTCCTCTCCAACCATGCCGGCGGCATTCTGGGTGGCATTTCTACCGGTCAGCCGGTGGTCGCGCGCTTCGCGGTCAAGCCCACCAGCAGCATCCTCACCCCGCGCCAATCGGTGGACCGCTTCGGCGAGGATACGGAGATCCTCACCAAAGGCCGGCACGACCCCTGTGTGGGCATCCGCGCCGTGCCGGTGGGGGAAGCCATGCTGGCCCTGGTGCTCGCCGACCACCTGCTGCGCCAGCGCGCCCAGAACCCGGAAGCCCCCAGCCAGGCCCGCCTGCCGCGCAACTGAGCCACAGCCCTGGCAATTCTACCAGCGCGTGCTTGACGACCGACCAATATCCGAGTGTACAACTCGGGTGTTCCAGTCGGTCGACCAACCATGCCCCTAGCCGCCCTCCAGCCCGCCGAAGCAGCCGCCCACACCAAGGCGCTGGCCGCCTTCGTGGGCATGTGTGGCGCCACGCATTGGCAGCGCCGCCAGGCTGAACTCTCGGCGCTGACGCATGAAACCTCCCACCTCTCCCGTGCCGCGCAGCAGCGCCACGCGCTGGAACTGGCCCTGGCCCGGCTGATGGCACCCAACCGCGCCGCCGCCCCCGGCGCCGCCGAACAGCGCCTGCTCGGCTTCACCACCGAGGCAGTGCGCCTGGCCGCCACCCTGCCCGCCCCTGCCCGGCAGCGCCTGCGCCAGCGCCTGGCCGCCGCCCTGGCCGGTGATGGCACGTTGGTGCCGCTGTTCCACCTGCTGCACACCGCCGCCCAGCTGCGCGCCCATGGCTTCACGCTCAGCTTCCCCAACCTGGCCGAAGGCGCGCCGCAGGACCTGCTGGCCACCCGCCAGGGCGCCACGGTGGAAGTGGCTTGCGAGACCATCTCGGCCGATGAGGGCCGCCCTGTTACCCGGGGCGACTGGTTCGCCCTGGTGGATGCCATCAACCCCGAATTGCAAACCTGGCTGGCCGCGCACCCCGGCCGCTACCTGCTGAAGGTAACCCTGCCCGAGGGCCTGGCCGGCCCCAACCAGGCCGCCGAATTGCAGCACCGCATCAGCACCCTGCTGGCCGAGGAAAAGCGCCACGACATTGGCGCCCAGGCCGTGCTGAAGCTTGACCCGCTGGTGCTGGCCGGCGCCCAGGCCGCGGGCCAGGGCCTGCCCGGCCGGCTGCGCGCCGCCTTTGGGCCGGAGGCGCATTTGGCCGTAACCGCCAACGCCGGCAGCGTCTTCGTCATGGCCGCCCGCGCCGGGCGCGAGAATGAGGTGGCCCACGCCGTGGCCCGCCGCGCCGCCCTGGCCGCCGAAACCCGGCTGACGCAAAACCACCCCGGCATCCTGGCCCTGCTGCTGGAGGATGTGGAGCGCGCCGAATGGCGGGCGCTGCGCGAGTCGCTGGAGCTGGAGGGGGTGCTGCGCCGTTTCCTCATCAGCCCCGCCGCCCGCCCGGTGGTGGCCATTGCCTGCGCCACCCGGTTTGAACTGCTGGGCCTGGCCCCGCCAGATGCCGTGGCCGAGGGCGAATTGCGCTTCCGCAACCCAGGCCACCCCGCCGCCAAGCTGCCGGCGCT
>CANFIE010000332.1 GCA_947446625.1 Acetobacteraceae bacterium
CTTGCCCTGCTTCCGGAAGCCCCACTGGAATTGGTACAGGCTGCGTTCATTGATGAAGGGCACCACCGCCTTCGGCTGCGCTTCAATGACGCGGGCGCCCCAGAAGGGCGGCACCGGCACCTCGCGCTCGGCGCTCAGCCGGCGGCGGCGTTCCTGGGCATAGGCCAGGTCCACCGGGGCGAAGCCACGCGGGTCCGCCTGGCCCAGGGTGCGGCTTTCATTCCGCGCCTTGCCCACGCGCTTGGTGGCCACGGCGGCCAGATAGTCGTCGAAGCTGCCGCTGGTCACCTTGTCCATCAGGTGCAGGCCGTCAAACGCATCGCGCGCATAGGCCACGCGCCCCGTTGTCTCGCCATTGGCATAGGCGCGAACGCAGTCATCCTCCACGTAGTTGCGCGTCAGCGCCGCGCCGCCCAGCAGCACCGGCACGTTCAGGCCCTGGCGGCTCATCTCCTCCAGATTCTCGCGCATCACCACGGTGGACTTCACCAGCAGGCCGCTCATGCCGATGGCATGCGCGTTGTGCTGCTTCACCGCGGCCACCATGTCGGCCAAGGGCACCTTGATGCCGAGGTTGACGACCTTGTAGCCGTTGTTGGTCAGGATGATGTCGACCAGGTTCTTGCCGATGTCGTGCACATCGCCCTTCACCGTGGCGAGCACGATGGTGCCCTTCTCCTGCCCTTCGATCTTTTCCATGAAGGGTTCGAGGTAGGCGACGGCGGCCTTCATCGTTTCGGCGGATTGCAGCACGAAGGGCAGCTGCATCTTGCCGGCGCCGAACAACTCGCCCACCACCTTCATGCCGTCCAGCAGCACGTCATTGATGATCGACAGCGGGGTGTTGCCCTGGTCCAGCGCGTCCTGCAACTCCTCGCCCAGGCCCTTGCGGTCGCCATCCACAATGCGGTCCTTGAGGCGCCCTTCCACCGTCTCGGCGCGGACCTTCTTGACGTTGTCGGCCGCCTTCCGGCCGGAGAAGATTTCCAGCACCTTCTGCAGCGGGTCATAGCCTTCGCTGCGGCGGTCGAAGATGAGGTCTTCCACCACCTGCACTTCCTCGGGCGGAATCAGGTGCAGCGGCTTGATCTTGGAGACATGCACGATGGCGCCGGTCATGCCGGCCTTCACCGCGTGGTCCAGGAACACGCTGTTCAGCACATGCCGCGCCGCCGGGTTCAGGCCGAAGCTGATGTTGGACAGGCCGAGGATGATCTGGATATCCGGAAACTCGTCCCGGATCAGCTTGATGCCTTCCAGCGTCCACTGGCCCAGCTTGCGGTCATCCTCATTGCCGGTGGCAATGGTGAAGGTCAGCGGGTCGATCATCAGGTCGCTCTGCGGCAACCCGTATGTGTTGCAGGCAAAATCCACCAGCCGGCGGGCGATGCGCAGCTTGTCCTCGGCGGTCTTGGCCATGCCAACTTCGTCGATGGTCAGCGCGATGACGGCGGCGCCGAACTTCTTGGCCAGTACCAGGCGGTCGATCGCGGCCTGCTCACCATCCTCGAAGTTGATGGAGTTGATGATGGGCTTGCCGCCATGCAGCTTCAGCGCAGCCTCAATCACCGGCGTCTCGGTGCTGTCGATAACCAATGGCGCATTCACGCTGCTGGTGAAACGGGTGATCACCTCACTCATCTCGGCCATTTCGTCGCGGCCAACGAAGGCGGTGCAGATATCCAGGCTGTTGCTGCCCTCGCCCACCTGCTCGCGGCCAATGGCCACGCAGCCATCCCAGTCATGCGCCGCCTGGCGTTCGCGCCAGGCCTTGCTGCCATTGGCGTTGCAGCGCTCACCGATGGAGAAATACGCATTCTCCTGCCGCAGACTAACGGCACCGTACAGCG
Source organism: Acetobacteraceae bacterium (assembly GCA_947446625.1). Classification (GTDB taxonomy): domain Bacteria; phylum Pseudomonadota; class Alphaproteobacteria; order Acetobacterales; family Acetobacteraceae; genus CAIMOR01. Next base: position 1,851 of record CANFIE010000332.1, read on the forward strand.
ACGCCACCGAAGGCACCCAGTAATGCTTGCGCGCCACCGGCGCCGGGCGGAAGCCCTTGCCCACCTTGCGCAGCATGGCATCCAGCCCCTGGATGTGCGGAATGGAGGTGCCGCAGCAGCCGCCGATGAGGTTGAACCCATCCTCCAGCACAAAGCGTTCCATCCAGCTCGCCATCTCGGCGGCGCCCAGCGGATAATGCGTCTGGCCGTCCACCAGTTCAGGCAGGCCGGCATTGGGCTGCACGCTGAGCAGGCCGGGCCAGTTCTGGCTCAGCCACTTCACATGCTCGGCCATTTCCTGCGGCCCGGTGGCGCAGTTCAGCCCCAGCAGCGGCACGTCCAGCGCATTCACCACCGTGGCCGCGGCGGCAATGTCGGGGCCCACCAGCAGCGTGCCGGTTGTTTCCACCGTTACCTGCACGAAGATGGGGATGTCGCTGTTGGCGGCTTTCCGCGCTGCCTTGGCGGCGTTGACGGCAGCCTTGATGAACAACGTGTCCTGGTTGGTCTCGGTCAGCAGCGCATCGGCGCCACCGGCAATCAGGCCACGGCATTGCTCTGTGAGTGCCGCTTCCAGCGCGTCGTAGCTGATGTGCCCCAGCGAAGGCAGCTTGGTGCCGGGGCCGATATCGCCCACCACCCAGCGATGCCGGCCATCAGCGAAGGTCTCGGCGGCTTCGCGCGCCAGTTCCACCGCGTTCTTGTTGATCTCGTAGGCGCGCTCGGTCAGCTCGAACTCACCCAGCGTGATCGGGCTGCCACCAAAAGTGTTGGTCAGCACCATGTCGCTGCCGGCTTCGTAGTAGCCGCGATGGATTTCCCGCACCAAATCCGGGCGGCTCAGCACCAGCACATCGGTGCAATTCTCGCGGCCCCAGTAGTCCTTCTCCACATCCAGAGTCAGCGCCTGCACCCGGCTGCCCATGCCGCCGTCACACAGCAGAACGCGGTCGCGCAAGGCGTCAAGCAAATGCGGGCGAGACATGGGCAGAGGTTCCGTTCAGTCAGAAAGTGAGCGCGGGCGCGGCGGTGGCCGCCATGCCGGGGACCCGCCGGGCGGGCCAGATACGCACCGTCAGCGCGCCAGGCACGCTGACCGGCTGGCCAGCGGCGCAACCGGCGGCACCAAGCCAGCCATGCATGGCGGCGTCGTCAAAGCCGGGCCACCGATGTGCGTTCTTCGCAAGCAATTCAGCGCGTTCATGCGCGGACAGATCCACCACCAGCAGCAGGCCATTGGGGCGCAGCACACGGGCGGCCTCGGCAATGGCGGCGGCGGGGTCCTCGGCGTAGTGCAGCACCATCTGCATGGCCACCACGTCGAAATCGGCGTCGGGCAGCGGCAGGCGATACATGTCGGCCTGGCGCACGGCGCAGCGCGCCGCCAGGCCACGCTCGGCCAGCCGGGCGCGGGCCAGGGCCAGCATGTCGCGGCTGGCATCCACCCCAAGGGCGCGCTGGCAGCGGCTGGCGGCCAGTTCCAGCAGGCGGCCAGTGCCGGTGCCAATATCCAGCAGCGCCGGAATCAGCGGCGGCAGCAGTTGCGCCATGGCGGTTTCAATCTCGCCGGCGGGCAGGCCCAGGGCGCGCATCTCGTCCCAGTCGGCGCCGTCTCGGCGGAAGGCGGCACTGGCCTCGCGGGCGCGCTCGGCGGCCAGACGCACGGCCTGGCGGCGGTCGGCGGCCAGCACCTGGTCATCCTCGGGCAGCCGGGCCAGCAGGGTGTGCACCAGTTCAGCCTCGCTCGGCACCTGGAAATACACGTTCACGCCTTCCGGCAGGCGGGCCAGCAGCCCGGCATCCACCAGCAGTTTCAGGTGGCGCGACAGCCGGGGCTGGCTCTGCCCCAGCACGTCACACAAATCAGAGACGCAAAAAGCCCCCCGGGCGCACAGCGCCAGCAGGCGCAGCCGGGTCGGCTCGGCCGCGGCGCGCAATTGCGAGAGGAGGTGATCCATGCCCCTTCCAATGACATAAACATATCCTTATGTCTAGTCGGTATGGCCTGGAACCTCGACGCCCGCATTCCCCTGTTGCTTGTGGCTGACCCCACCGCGCTTGCCCAGGCCTTGGCCGAGGGCAGCCCCGCCGCCGTGCTGCGCGCCGGCCCGGGTGCCCTGCCGGCGGGGGCGGTGGCGCAGGCGGAGTTTGCCGCAACCGCCGCCACCCACGCCGCCGCCTGCGCCTGCTGTGCCGGGCGCGGTGCCGCTGCCACAGCGCTGGACCGGCTGTTCCAGGCGCGCATCCGCAACCAGTGCCCCTGGTTCACCCGCGTGCTGGCCCTGGTGGAAACGCCGGAAGCGGCGGCCGAAGTGACCGCCGCCCTGACGCAGGATGCACTGACCCTGGCCCGTTTCAGGCCGGGTTAGTCTGGCTCAGCAGTCGCCGCCGCCGCCGGCATCGCTGCCGCCGCCATCATAGTCGCCGCCACCGCCGCCATACGAACCGCCACTGGACTCGTCGCTGCCATAGCTTGTGGTGCGGTCATCGGTGCCGCTCCAGCTGGCCGGGGTTGCATCAGGCGTATAGGCAGGCTGGGCGCTGCCGAATTTGTCGCCGTACATCACATCCTTCGAACCGCCGCCGGCATCCCAACCCTGGGCCGCCGCAACGCTGCCGGGGTCAGACCAGGGCGAGGCCGGGGGGGTGGGCAGGGCACCAGCGCTGCCGAAGCCGCCCAGGCCGCCACCGGCTGCCGCCGTGGCATCATGGCTGCCATGATGGCCGCTGAAGGCGTTCATCAGCATGTTGCCCACCACCAGGCCACCGGCCACGCCGGCCGCGGTGCGCAGTGCGCCGCCCAGGAAGCTGGGGCCCTGCTGCTGCGGTTGCGGCGCCATGGCTTGCGGGTTGTAGCCCGGCGGATATTGCGGCTGCGGCGGCGGGGCATATTGCTGCTGCTGCGGCGGCGGCGGCGGCGGCGCGGCGGGGCGCTGGCCACCACCAAACATGCCACCCAGGAACCCACCGCTGGCGCGCGGCGCGGCCTGGGCCGCCTGTTGGGCCTGCTGCTGCGCCTGTTGCGCCTGCTGGCGGGCCTGGTCGCGTTCCCATTCCAGGTGGCGGATGCGGTTCTGCGCTTCCACCAGCGCCGCTTCCTGCACAAAGGCGGTCTGCGTC
>CANFIE010000333.1 GCA_947446625.1 Acetobacteraceae bacterium
CACGCTCTCGCCACCCCGGTCCTCGAAGGAATACATCTCCTTCGTCACCACATCCGAGGTATCGCCCAGGCTGCGGGCAAACACCCGGGTATCCTCGAAGATCGGTGTCACCCATTCCTCGAAGCCATAAAGCGTGGCGATCCGGCGCGCGGTCTCCACCACCTTGTGGTGGCGGCGGAACTCCTCGCCAATCAGGTCATGCGTGCCGCGGGCGGGCTGAAGCTGTGTGGGGGCCATGCGCCACGCGGTAGCCGGAAGGCGCCGGCTATTCAAGGGGGCCGAAGCCCCCCTACCCTTATTCCGCCGCCGCCAGGGCCTTCGCCTTCTCGGCGGCCTTCTCGGCCTCCATCTCGGCAGCCTTCTTCTCCACCAGCCCCACCAGGTGCTCCACCATCGCATCCTCGTCGATGGTATGGTCGGTCTTGCCGGCGGCGTAGATCATGTGCCGCCCCGCCCCGCCACCGGTCAGGCCGATATCGGTCATCAGCGCCTCGCCAGGCCCATTCACCACGCAGCCAATGATGCTCAGGCTGATCGGCGTCTCGATATGCGCCAGCCGATCCTCCAGCTTCGCCACCGTCTCGATCACGTTGAAGCCCTGCCGCGCGCAGCTGGGGCAGGAGATGATCTTCACGCCGCGGTGCCGAATGCCGAGCGACTTCAGCATCTCCCAGCCCACATGCACTTCTTCTTCCGGCTCGGCGCTCAACGAAACCCGCAGCGTGTCGCCAATGCCGGCCCACAGCAGGTTGCCCATGCCAATCGAGGACTTCACCGTGCCGGTGCGCTTGCCGCCGGCTTCGGTAATGCCGATGTGCAACGGGTGGTCGCAAACCTCGGCCAGTTGCTGATACGCCGCCACCGCCAGGAACACGTCGCTGGCCTTCACGCTGATCTTGAACTCATGGAAGTCGTTCTGCAGCAAATGGTCAGCGTGCCACAGCGCGCTTTCCACCAGCGCTTCCGGGTTGGGCTCGCCATACTTGTCAAGCAGGTGCTTCTCCAGCGACCCACCATTCACCCCGATGCGGATGCTGCAACCATAGTCGCGCGCCGCCTTCACCACTTCCTTCACCCGCTCCGGGCTGCCGATATTGCCCGGGTTGATCCGCAAACACGCCGCGCCAGCCTTCGCCGCCTCAATCGCCCGGCGGTAATGGAAGTGAATATCGGCCACAATCGGCACATTCACCTCCCGCACAATCTCGGCCAGTGCGGCGGTCGCTTCCGGCGTCGGGCAGCTCACCCGCACAATATCCACGCCCGCAACTTCCGCCCGGCGGATCTGCGCAATGGTCGCCGCCGCATCCTCGGTCGGCGTGTTGGTCATGGTCTGCACCGTAATCGGCGCGCCGCCACCCACCGGCACCTTGCCAACCATAATCTGCCGCGACTTGCGGCGCTCGATATGCTGGTACGGACGGTAGCTCATCACGAATCCCTCGGGCTTTGGGCGCTATATGGCAGCAGCCGGCGCCCAACCCAAGCGGGCATCGCGGCCGGTGCTATTGCGGCGGCTCATAGGCGCGGTCTTCCGGCCGTGTCGGCCGCGGCCGCGGCGCCGGAGCAGGCGCCGGGCGCGGCGCGGCCGCCGCCACCGGGGCAGTCGCTACCGGCTGGCCATCAGCACCCACCGCCACCACCGGGGCAACCGGTGCCAGCCCGTTATAGTTGCCGGCGCGCAGCCGCTCGGCATCCATCGGAATATCCTTGCGCACCGCCATATTGGTCGGCACCGGCGGGGTCGGCAGCCCGTCCACCACAAACTCCACCCCGGGGGCGAAGCCCAGCGTCACGGTCAGCCCCTCGCGCGGCGGCACCGCCATGGTCTCGCCCGCCTTCATCAGCCGGCTCACCATGGTCTGGCCGGTGTTGCGGTCGCGCAGGCTGAACCAGCTATCGGCCTTGAACCGCAGCGTAATCCGGCTCTCATCCGCACGCGGCACCGGGGCCTGCACCTGGGCCAGCGTATTCTGCGTGGTGGTATTGAAATTCGGCGCGGTCGCGGCAATCGCGGCCGGCGGGCCGGGCGGAGGCGGCGCCACGGGCCGCACCACATTGGGCGGCATGGAACCGGCCAGCAACGCCCCGGTGGAGGCAGGCAGGTTGCCCGTCAACGGCGGCGGAGACGGCACCGTCGCGGTCTCCCGCGCCACCTGTTCCAGCCGGGCCGGCATCGGCGGCACGGTATCCACCGTGCGCGTGCCACTGCCAGACCATTGGAACCACGCCATATAGGCACCAACCACCAGCACTACCCCGGCCATAACCACGGCACCGGCAGGGATGCCGCGCTCCGGCACCGGCTCAGGGAATACCAAATCCACGGTGCGGGTCGGCGCTGTCACGTTGGCGTCACGAAACCGGCGCACAAGGTCATCATCATCCAGGCCCAGGGCCCGGGAATAGGTCCGCACAAAGCCCAGCACATAGGCCGGCGCGGGCAGCTCCCGCACCCGCCCTTCCTCCAACGCTGCCAGGTACACCCGCCGAATCCGCAGGCTCGCCGCCATATCCTCAATCGACAAGCCCAGGGCAATCCGCGCATCGCGCAGTTGCTCGCCAAGCCTGGCGGTTTCGCCGGCAGACAGATCAGGTCGGGAAAGACGCTTCATATGGGACACGCATCAGCGGTGTAGCGCGCAGCGGGCGCGCATGCAAAGCGTATCACAATAACAGCCGCGTGTTTCATTCAGCGACACCGACTCCAATCATGACAAGCAGAAACCCGTTGCTCACCCGGCCTGTGAACTTAGGCCGGCAAAGTCCCTGCTGGCGCAAAATATCGCTTAGTTTCACACCATGGAAACTAAGCGATTTTTAATGTCACCCAAGCGTCACGCCTGCCGCGCCGCCAGCGCCGCCGCCGCCTGGTCCATCAGCTCGGCAACAATCTCAACCGCCGGCTGTTCCTTGCTCACCATGCCAACCGACTGCCCGGCCATCAGGCTGCCCTGCTCCACATCGCCATCCACCACGGCCCGGCGCAACGCCCCGGCCCAGTAATGTTCAATCTCCAACTGGGCGGCATCCTTGGCCACCTCGCCAGCCAGAAACCGCGCCAGCACCGTGGCCTGATGCTCCACGAAGCGCTTGGTGCCCTCATTCTGCAGCGCCCGCACCGGAATGACCGGGAAGCGCTCATCAAGTTGCACCGTCGGCATGGCATCCCGCGCATTGCCGCGCAAAAACGCCTGCTTGAACTTCGGGTGCGCCACGCATTCGGTGGCGCAGACAAAACGCGTGCCCAACTGCACCCCGGCCGCGCCCATTTCCAGGTAGGACAGAATCGCCTCGCCGCGGCCAATGCCACCGGCCACAAACACCGGCACATCCTTGATATGCGGCAGAATTTCCTGCGCCAGCACGGTCAGGCTCACCGGCCCGATATGCCCGCCCGCCTCGCTGCCCTCAATCACCAGGGCATCGGCGCCGCTGCGCACCAGCTTCTTCGCCAGCGCCAGCGCCGGCGCGAAACAAACAACCTTCGCCCCGCCTTCCTTGGCCTTCTTGATGGCGCTGCCCGGCGGAATGCCACCGGCGAACACAATGTGCCCCACCTTGGCCGCCAGGCACACATCCACCAGCTGTTCCAGCCGGGGGTGCATGGTGATGAGGTTCACGCCAAACGGCTTGTCGGTCAGCGCCTGGGTGCCGGCAATTTCCTGCGCCAGCCGCTCCGGCTCCATCGCGCCGCAGGCAATCACGCCAAAGGCCCCGGCATTGGAAAGCGCCGCCACCAGGTTGCGGTCGCTCACCCAACTCATCGCCCCGCCCATAATGGCGTAGCGCGTGCCCAGAAAGGCCGCGCCCCGTGCCATCAACCGGTCAATCCCGGCCTTCGCCGGTGCCAGGGTCTCGCTCATGCGGCAGGTCCATCCAGGCCATAGGCGGTGTGCAGCGCGCGCACCGCAAGTTCAGTGTATTCCGCCGCCACCAGCACGCTCACCTTAATTTCGCTGGTGGAGATGACCTGAATATTGATGCCCTTTTCCGCCAGGGTGCGGAACATGGTGTTGGCCACGCCGGCATGGCTGCGCATGCCAATGCCCACCACGCTGATCTTCGCCACATCCGGGTCGGCCAGCACCGCCTCGAACCCCACCGTGGCGCGCGCCGCGTCCAGCGCCTGCTGCGCCCGCGCCAAATCGGCCCGGCCCACGGTGAAGGTCATGTCCGTGGTGCCATCAGCGCCCAGGTTCTGCACAATCATGTCCACGTTCACATTGGCGGCGGCCAGTGCGCTGAACACAGTGGCGGCCACGCCCGGCCGGTCCGGCACGCGGCGCAGCGTCACCTTGGCGTCGTCGCGCGAATAGGCAATGCCGGAAACAATCGGCTTTTCCATGATCTCGTCCTCATCCACCACCAGGCTGCCCGGCACATCGGCGAAGCTCGAAAGCACCTGCACCCGCACCCCGGCCTTCATCGCCATTTCAACGCTGCGGGTCTGCAACACCTTGGCGCCCACGCTCGCCAATTCCAGCATCTCTTCGTAGCTGATCCGCTCAAGCTTCTTCGCCCGCGGCACAATCCGCGGGTCGGTGGTGTAGATGCCGTCCACATCGGTATAAATATCGCACCGGTCGGCCTTGATCGCCGCCGCCAGCACCACCGCCGAAAGGTCCGAGCCACCGCGCCCCAAGGTGGAAACGCGCTGCCCCGGGCCAACACCCTGAAAGCCCGCCACCACCGGCACTTCGCCGGCCTGCATCCGCGCCACCAGCGCGCCGCCCTCAACCTCGGTCACCCGGGCCTTGCCATGCGCGTCATCGGTATGGATCGGCACCTGCCAGCCCTGCCAGCTGCGCGCCGGCACGCCCACGGTCTGCAAGGCAATGGCCAGCAAGCCAATGGTCACCTGCTCACCCGTGGCCACCACCACATCATATTCCCGCTGGTCATGCAGCGGCGAAAGGTCCTGGCACCACTTCACCAGCTGGTTGGTGGCGCCGGCCATGGCAGA
>CANFIE010000334.1 GCA_947446625.1 Acetobacteraceae bacterium
CTGCCGATTGGCTGCTTCAACATGGGCGAGGGCATCACCCTGATGCGCGAGGGCAAGATCCGCTGCCTTGGCCAATCCGCCGAGACCCGCTGGTCCGCCGCGCCCGCCATACCCACCCTGCGCGAACAAGGCTTCGACCTGTTGAGCGGCAGCGCCCGTGGCCTGGCCGGGCCGCCGGGCCTGCCGGCCGAGGTGGTGGCAACGCTGCTGGCCGCCTTCCGCGATGCCATGGCCGACCCGGCCTATGTGGCCGAGACCGAGCGCCTTGGCCTGCCGATCCGCCCGCTGGTGGGCGAGGATTACCGCCGCATGATGGCGGGCGACTACACCCGGCTGCGCGCCCTGTGGCAGCGCCGCCCCTGGAAGGAAGGTTAGCCATGCAGCGCCGCCTGTTCCTCACCACCGCCCTGGCCGCCCCCACCCTGGCCCGGGCGCAGACCCAGCCCGCCTGGCCCGGCGAGCGGCCCATCGAGATCATTGTGGTGGTGCCACCAGGTGGCGGGCTGGACGCACTGGCCCGGCTGCTGGCGCCGCATCTGGCCACCAAGCTGGGCAATGGCGCCCGCTTCGTCATCAACAACCGCGGCGGCGCCGGCACGCAAATCGGCAATGAGGCGATTTTCAACGCCGCGCCCGATGGCTTCACCCTGGGCTGCATCACCGCCCCCGCCCTGCTGGCGGTGCCTATCGAGCGGCAGGCGCGCTACAGCGGCACCGGCTTCAGCTACCTGGCCAATGTGGTGGAAGACCCCAACGCCTTCTGGGTCCGCGCCGACAGCCCGTTCAAATCCACCGCCGACCTCCTGGCCACCGCCCGCGCCCGGCCCGGCACGCTCAGCTACGGCACCACCGGCGTGGGCGGAGACGACCACATCGCCATGCTGGCCTTTGAGGGCGCTACCGGCATGCCGCCCATGGTGCACGCCCCCTTCGCCGGCAGCGGCCCCGGCATGCAGGCGCTGCTCGGTGGCCACCTGGACCTCAGCGTGGGCAATATCAGTGAAAGCATTGCCCTGCTGCGCGAAGGCAAGCTGCGCTGCCTGGGCGTGGCCGCCACCACCCGCTACCCCGCCACGCCGGAAGTACCCACCTTCCGCGAACAGGGCATCAACCTCATCGCCGCCGCCTCGCGTGGCTTTGTGGCGCCGCCCGGCCTGCCGCCCGCCATCCAGGCCCGGCTGGAAGCCGCCTTCACCGCCGCCCTGGCGGAACCCGCCTTCATCCGAGACGCCGAGCGCGCGGCCATGCCGCTGCGCCCGGTGGTGGGCGCGGCCTACCGCCAGATGATGCTGAGCATGGACGAAAACCTGCGCGCCCTGTGGCAGCGCCGCCCCTGGAAGGAAGGCTGAGCATGCAACGCCGCACCCTGTTGGCCGCCCTGGCCGCACCAGCCCTGGCACAAGCCCAACCCGCCTGGCCGCACGACAAGCCAGTGGAAGTGATTGTGCCCTTCCCGCCCGGCGGCGGGGTGGATGTGATGACGCGCATCATCATGCCCCTGGTGGCCGAGCGCATTCCCGGCATGCGCGTGGTGGTGGGCAACCGCCCCGGCGCCGGCTCGCAGATTGGGCTGGAAGCCTTGTTCAACGCAGCGCCCGATGGCTACACCCTGGGCGCCACCACCATTCCCGCCCATAGCGCCATTCCGCTGGAACGCCCGGTACGCTTCCGTGCGCTGGACTTCACCTTCATCGCCAATATCGTGGAAGATCCCAACTGCCTGTATGTGCGCGCCGAAAGCCCGCTGCGCAGCGTCGCCGAGGTGGTGGCCCAGGCCAAGGCCCGCCCCGGCAGCCTGGACTACGGCACCACCGGCATCGGCAGCGACGACCACATCATGATGCTGGCGCTGGAAGCCCTGGCCGGGCTGCCGCCGCTGACCCATGTGCCCTTCCCCGGCGTGGCGCCGCTGCTGCCGCAATTGCTCGGCGGCCATTTGGCCATGGCGGTGGGCAACACCACCGAACTCGTCACGCTTTCCCGCGAGGGCAAGATGCGCGGCCTGGCCACCGCCACGGCGGAACGCGTGGCGGAACTGCCGGGCGTGCCCACCTTCCGCGAACTGGGCTTTGATATCGTCGCCGGCGCCTCACGCGGCATCATCGGCCCGCCCGGCATGCCACCGACCATTGCAGCCCGGCTGGAAGCCGCCTTCCGCGAGGCCATGGCCGAACCCGGCTTTGTGCGCGATGCCGCTCGCCAGCATTTGCCCCTGCGCCCGCTGCTGGGCGCCGAGTACAAGCGCATGGCCACCGCCGTGGACGCGCAACTGCACGAGCTATGGCAGAAGCGCCCCTGGCGGGGTTGAGGCGGCGTTTTGGAGCGACTGATCCACGGCTTTCGGCGGCAACGCCTCAGCCGATCAGGGGCTACCCACGCCGCCGCGCCAGCTGCGGCACCACCACGGCGGGGTCTATCGCATTCGCCATGGCCAGGTAGCCGGCGCGGTTGGGGTGCAGCTTGTCGCCCGGCCCGCCCACGGTGTTGTCCGGCACCATCTGCGGCTGCAACTCGCCGCTTGTCGTATCCAGCGTGGCGCGGTCGAAATCCACCGCGCCGTCGAACACCTCGCCACTGCGGATGAAGGCGTTCACCACCTGGCGCTTCTGTTCCTGCTCGGCAAAGCCATGCGCCGGGCTGGTGCTGCGCAGCGCCGAAACCAGCGTGGCCCCCACCACCCGCACGCCCGGAATACCCTCGCGCAGCCGCCGCACCCCTTCGCGCATGCCAGTCAGCACGGCATCGATGGAGGCATTGCCATTGCGGCTGAAATCATTGGTGCCTTCCAGCCACACCACGGTGGTAACGCCCGAAAGAGAGATCACGTCCCGCTCCAGCCGCATCAACGCCGAAGGCCCACCAGCAAACGGCTTCTCGGGCGAGTACTCGCGCGGCCCCACCACCTGGTTGCCGCCAATGCCGGCATTCACCACCGCCACCCGGTTGCCAAAGGTGGCGTAAAGCCGGCGCGCCAGCACATCGGGCCAGCGGTCATCACCATTCATGGTGCTGGCGGTGCCGTCGGTAATGCTGTCGCCGAAGCCCACCACCACTGGCGTGTTCACCGGCGCCTGCATGTCCAGCGCATCCACAAAGTAACAGCTGGCGGTGGGGAAGGGAAACGCCGCCTCGCTTTCATCCGCGCCATGGCTGCCACTGCCGGGCGGGCTGACGTAACTGGTCTGCAGCGCCTTGGCGTGCCAGGTCATCGGCCCGCTTTCGCCCACCACATGGAAGCTGATGGCCAGCTTCCGCCCGGCCAGCAGCCCGGCATGCGGGTCGCGGGCGAAGGGCAGAATCACCGCGTCGCTCCAGGCCATGCCGCCCGGCGGAATGGTGATGCCCGGCGCCCCGCCGAAGCGCAGCGGCCGCGAACTGCCGGCCAGCACCGTGGCGCCACCATGCTGCAACCCCATATGCACGCCATCAATGCTCAAGGGCCGCGTGCCCAGCGCATTGGTGAACCGCACCCGCGCCTGCCGCCCCCATAGCGAAGGCTTCACCACCATCCGCAGCGTCTGGTCCCGCGCACCCTTGGCGGGCTCCGGGAAGGCGAAGCGCTGGTCCGGCTGCGCCGAGGGATTGCCGACCGGATAGGGCCCCTGCACCGAGGCAGCCCAGACCGTGGCCCAACTGCTGCGCGCCGCCCGGGCCGCCGCAGGCCGCAGCGCCAGCCCGGCGGGCAGCAGCGGCAAGGCGCGGCGCATCACAGCCCGGCACCTTCAAGCCGGAAGATCGCCCGCGCCAGGGCCTGCGCCCGCGGCACCATGCTGGCCACTTCCAAATACTCCTCCGGGCTATGCGCCTTGCCGCCCACCGGCCCCACGGCGCAAATGGTCGGCGCACCCAACGCGGCGGTGAAGCCGCTGTCGGCGCAGCCGCCGCTGAACTCCCCGGCCACCTGCAAGCCACTTTCCTGCGCCGCCGCCTGGTAGGCCGCGAACAGCTTGTTGCTGCTGGCCGTGGCGTTCAGCGACAGGAACTCGCCCTTCACCACCAGCCTGGCCTTGGTGCCCGGCACATAGCTGCGGCCGATGATGTCATGCAGCTTGCCCATGATCTCGTCGCGGTCGGCCAGTTCCACATAGCGCAGGTCAATCTGCCCCTGAGCGCTGGGCGCCACGGTGTTGACGCTCTGCCCGCCGCTCACCAGCCCCACATTCAGGGTAATGCCGCGCTTCAGGTCGGTCAGCGCATGAATGGCGGTAATCTTCGCCGCCAACTCGCCAATGGCGCTGATGCCGGCTTCGAAATTGCCGCCCGAATGCGCCGCCTTGCCCTCGATATCGAACACCGAGAACACGCCGCCCTTGCGCCCGGTGACCACATTGCCCGAAGGCCGCCCCGGTTCGCTGTTGAACACCACCCGCGCCTCGCGCGCGGTCGCCTCAATCACCTCGCGCCCCTCGGGGCTGCCGATTTCCTCATCGCCGGTGAACAGGCCCAGCAGGTCAGCCGGCGCGCCGCCAAACTTCTGGAAGGCGGCCAGCACGAACATGTTCATCACCAGCCCGGCCTTCATATCGGCCACGCCAGGGCCATAGGCGATGCCGTCCTTGATGGTGAAGGGCCGCCGCTCCGGCTCGCCCTTGGGGAACACCGTGTCGCGGTGGCCCATCAGCACAATCTTCTGCTTCTCATTGCCGCCCGAAATCGCGCCCGGGCTGGCCACGCGGGCCTTCAGGCAGTCGCCATGCTTCTGCCGCGGCACCACTTCCACCGGAATGCCATGGCCCTCGCAGAACGCCTTGATCTGCGCGCCCACCGCATCCACGCCGGCCTTGTCGTAGCTGCCGCCATCGGTGTTCACCATGCGCTCCAGCGCGGCCAGCATGGCGCCCTGCTGCTGCGCCAGCCAGGCGGTGATCTCGGCTTCGGGTGTCGGCATGGTAGGTCCCTCTCTCTGGCCGCAGCCTTGCACTCCCCGGCGCGGGAGAAAACCCCGGGTGATCGAGAGACTGA
>CANFIE010000335.1 GCA_947446625.1 Acetobacteraceae bacterium
GCCGCCGGTGATTCCACCGGCGACGATCAGACGCTACAGCCAGGCCGGCGCGTGGGTGCCGAGCGGCACCGAGCCTTGCGCCCAGTGGCTGGGCGTTTCCGAGAGGATGGCGGCGTCGCGCAGCGCAGTGAGGCGGCCGAAGCCGGTTTCCATTTCCTCGGTCAGCGGCATGAGCTCGGCCAGCTTGGGCACGCTGGCGTTGAAGCCACCTTCCAGCCGGCCGAGATTGCGCAGCCACCAGCCAGTGCCGGCCAGCGAGACCTTCACCATCCAGGAGCCACCTTCCTGTGCGCGGCGCAGCAGGGCGGCCATGGTGCCGAAGGCGAGCAGGAAGCCGCTGGCATGGTCCAGCGCCTGGCAGGGCAGCACCTTGGGGGGTGCGACGCCGGCGGCCACCGCCTCGGCGTGGTTGAAGCCCGAGGCGGTCTGCACCAGGCTGTCGAACCCACGGCGGGCGCCCCAGGGGCCGACTTCGCCGAAGGCGGAAAGCGAGGTGCAGATGATGCCGGGCTTCAGCGCGGCGAGCTGCGCCGGGGTGAAGCCGTGACTGGCCACCGCGCCGGGGCGGTAGCCCTGGATGAAGATATCGGCGCCCAGCGCCAATTCGCGCAGTTTCTGTTGGCCTTCGGGGGTGCGGAGGTCGAGTTGCGCGCTGCGCTTGCCGCGATTGACGTCCACATTCAGGTGGTCGAAGGCCGGCAGGTGGGCGGCGCTTATGTGCAGCACCTCGGCGCCATGCGCGGCCAGGGTGCGGCCACAGACCGGGCCGGCGATGACGCGGGTGAGTTCCAGTGCGCGCAGGCCGGCGAGTGGGCGGGCGCCGCCGCTGGGCAGTGGCGTGGGCGGGGCTTCGCCGATTTTGATGAGTTCCACCGGGGCGAGGGATTGCACGGCCTGGCCCTGCGGGTGGTCGTCCCATTCCGCGAAGCTGCGCATGGCGGTGACGCACATGCCGGCCGCGGCGGCGGCTTCCTCGAAGTCGAAGGCCTGCCACTTGTCCAGCGCGGCCTGCACGGCGGGGCGTTCGCCGGCGCAATTGAGCAGCATGATGATGCCGGCGCGGTGATGCGGGAAGTTGGTGTGCAGCCGGACCACGCGGCCGTCTCCGCACACATAGGTGCCGGCGATGTTGTCCCAGGGGTCACCTGGTTCCTTGCCGGCCAGCTTCAGGTAGTGCTCGGAGTGGAACTCCACGGCGGCGTGCCGCATGTCCACGGCAACGCCCTGGGCGCGGCCGGTGCGGGCTTGCCAGATGGCGGCGGCGGCGGCGCCACTGGCCGCGATGGTGGCCTGCGCCGCCGCGCCGACGCGGAAGGAGGAAGGGAGCGCAGGCTCGGCCCCGGTGAGGGTGACCGCCGGCAGGGCGGCGGGGGCAAGCCCCGCCTGCTGCCACAGGGCCGCCAGGATGTGCTGCGGGGTTGCCTGCGCCATGGGAGTGCCTGCCTTACTTGATGCCGAAGCCGAGGGTCTTCAGGAAATCGGTCATCTGGTGCCGGCCGCTCATGCCGCCGATCTTGCCGGCGCGCGACAGGGCGCGCTGCGACCAGTCCACATCGCCCATGCCGTTGCGCTTGGAGAAATCGACCATCGCCTGGTCGTATTCCGGCACCGCCTTGGTCTCCTTCGCGGCGTCGTAGGTTTCGTGGTGCAGCACCACGTTCTGCGGCAGGCGGGGCTTCACTTCGGTGACGGCGGCGGGGTCGGGGTAGCCGACGCAGAGGCCATAGACGGCGACGACATTCTTCGGCAGGCCGAGGACGGCGGCGACGTCCACCGGGCTGGTGCGCAGGCCGCCGATGTAGCAGGTGCCGAGGCCGAGCGAGGCGGCGGCAACCACCACGTTCTGTGCGGCGAAGGCGGTATCAAGCGCGGCGGTCTGGTACATTTCCAGGTAGGGCAGCGCTTCCATCTCAGTGCCCAGCGTCTCACCCAGGCGGCCGAGGCGCGAGAGATCGGCCAGCCAGCAGAGAAAGAGCGGCGCGGTGTTGATGAACTTCTGGTTGTTCGAGAGCTCGGCCAGCTTGGCGATGCGCGCCTTGTCCTGCACCGCCAGCACCGACCAGGTTTGCAGGTTGGAGGAGGTGGGGGCCGAGGCGGCGGCGCCGACCAGCATTTCCAGCGTGCCGGCGGGCAGCGGGGTGGGCAAATAGCGGCGCACCGTCTTGTGGTTCAGCATGGTGGCCAGCACTTCATTGGCGATGCCGGCGGGGGTGGGCGTGGCGCCGGCGTAGCGGGCCTGGAAGCCGGCATTGACGCGGGCTTGCACGGAGCTGGTGTTGGTATCGGGCATGGCTTGGGTTCCTTCGTGGCTTGGGCGGAACTTAGCCCAAAGCGCGATGAGTTCAAAACCCAGGCCGGGGTGCGTGGGAGCGCTAGTGCTTTCGCTGGTAGAAGGGCTGGCGGCCCATGGCGAGCATGGCGTGGTCTGCCGCGAACATGTCGGCGTAGTGCAGCACATAGGCTTCATGCGTGCTGGCATGGAACGGCGCGTTGGTGGCGTGGGTCGCGACCACGCTGACCACCTCATGCGGGAAGCCGAGCTCCTTCAGCAGCATGGCGCCGACCACGCCATGCGGCAGTTCCTTGTAGAGCTGCGAAGTGACCAGCGCCTCGCCTTCACGGATGTAGAGCAGCGGCTTATCGACATCATGCAGGATGAGAATGGCGACGAGCTTGTCGAGGTCGAGCGGCGTGGACCAGTCGGCGGCGGCGCGGCGGGCGAGGTCCACCCCGGCGCGGGTGACTTCGTTGACGTGCTGCATCAGCGGGTAGAAGGCGCCGCCATGGGTGAAGGGCATGTCCTCCAGCCGGGCATGCGGGCTGGAGGCCCAGGAGGAAACCCAAGCGGTGACGATGAGGTCCCGCGTGGCGGGGCTGACCAGGTCGAGGCCCCAGAGCCAGTCCTCCACCTGCTTGCGGCGGGAGTTGCTGCTGCGGTCGATGCGGTAGGGCTCTGTCGTCATCATGATTTCCTTCGGAGCGGCCGATTCAGACCTGCGCGCCATGCGGCGCTGCGGTCATCGGACGCCTTGAGTAAGAAGCGGCCGATTCAGACCTGCGCGCCATGCGGCGCTGCGGTCATCGGACGCTACTCAACCCTTATATTGCCTTCGCGCACGATGCGGCCCCAGCGCTCGATTTCGGCATCCAGCGCGGTGGCGAATTGCTCGGGCGTGTTGGGGCGCACCAGGCAGCCGATGGCTTCCATGCGGGCGCGGGTTTCGGGTTCGGCGATGACCTTGTTGAGCCCTTGGTTCAGGCGCTCGATCTCGGCCCGTGGGGTGCCGGTGGGAGCGAAAACGCCATTCCATTCGTAGCTGTCAAAGCCGCGCACCGTGGCGCCGATGGCGGGGATGCCGGGCAGGACGCCGACGGTTGGCTCGGTGCCGCCATGCGCCAGGGTGCGGGCCTGGCCATTGCCGATAAAGAGCATGGAGCCGGGCACGTTGCTGAACATCAGCGGAATGCGGCCGGCGACCATGTCGGTACGGCCGGCGGCAACTTCCCGGTAGGGCACGTGGTTGATGCGGGTGCCGGCGAGGCGGTTGAACAGCTCCAGCGACATGTGCTGCAGGCTGCCGATGCCGGGGGAACCGCAGTCGAGCTTGCCGGGTTCGGCTTTTGCGAGTGCGACGAGTTCCGCGATTGTTTTGGGGGCGAAGCCATTGTTGGCCAGCAGCGTGCTGGGCGTGACCATGGCGTGGAAAACCGGCGCGAAGTCCTTGCGCGTATCATAGGGCAGCCGGGCGAAGAGCGACGGGTTGACCGAATGGGCGGTGGCGTCGTGCAGCAACGTGGTGCCATCGGCCGTGGCGCGAGCGACCACGCCGGCCGCCAGGGTGCCGGCGGCGCCGGGGCGGTTTTCGATGACGAAGTTCTGGCCCAGTACGTCATTCAGCCGGGCGAACAGGATGCGCGCCGTGGCGTCGGCCGTGCCGCCGGCGCCATAGGCGACGACAACACGGACGTTGCGCGTTTGCGCGCGGGCGAGCGAGGGCGCCGCCAGGGCGGCAAGCAGCAGGCTGCGTCGGGAGGCGGCGCCGCTCATCTCAGTGGCCCTTGAACACGCCGGCGCGCTTTTCGCGCTGGGCCAGCAGGGCTTCCTTGTGGTCGTCGGTGCTGTGCGCCAGGGCCTGGTAGGCGGCGGAAAGATCCAGGATGGCGGAGAGGCCGAGGCCCTGCGATTCACGCAGCAGGCGGCGCGTCATGCGCACCGCATGCGGCGAGTTGGCGGCGATTTTGTCGGCGATCTTGCGGGCTTCGGTCATCAGCTCGGCATCGGGCACCACCTTGCTGACCAGGCCGCAGGCCAGGGCCTCCTGGGCGCTGAGCATGTCGCCGGTCAGGCTCATCTCCGCCGCCTTGGCGAAGCCGACCACGCGGGGCAGCAGGAAGGCGCCGCCGTCACCGGGGACGATGCCGACCTTGACGAAGCTTTCGGCGAACTTCGCGCTCTCACCGGCGATGCGGATGTCGCACATGCAGGTGAGGTCGCAGCCCGCGCCGACGGCGGCGCCGTTGACGGCGGCGATGAGCGGGACTTCCGCCTTCTCGATGGTCATGGGGATGCGCTGGATGCCGTGGCGGTAATAGGAGCGCGTCATGGCCGGGGAATGGTGGGCCAGGCCGCCACCGGAACGGTCGGCCATCTTCTTCACGTTGCCGCCCGAGGAGAAGGCGCGGCCGGCGCCGGTGATGATGCCGACGCGAACGTTGTTGTCGCGGTCCATGCGCTCAATGGCGGCGCAGAGCTCGTCGATCATGTCGGAGACCGGGTTGCGGTTCTCCGGGTCGTTCAGCGTGAGGGTGACGACGTGGCCATCCTGCTCGTACTTCACAATGTCGGTCATCAGTCGGTTCCTGTGTTGGGCAAGTTAGCCCTGGCGGAGGTTGAAGCGTTGGACCACCTCACGCTCCTCGGCCACCTGGCGGTGGGCGGAAGCGGTGTAGGCGGCA
>CANFIE010000336.1 GCA_947446625.1 Acetobacteraceae bacterium
AGCGGCAGCGGCGGCGGCCGGGGCGGGCTCGGCGCGCGGGTCCAGCGCATCGCGGGACCGGGTGCGGTCGGCCGCCAGGCTGGCGGTCAGCGCGGCCATCGCCTTGGCGTCGGGCCTGTCGGGCCGGGGCGGCACGCTGCCCAGCTTGGGAAAGGGCCGGTCCATGCCCGGCGGGCGCTCGCGGCCGGCATCGACCTCGCCCGTGACCTCGGCATAGATCACCCGCGGGTCAACCTCGGGCGGAATGGCCAGGCCACAGGCCGCCAGCGGTGCCATCATCACCAGAATACCCAGGCCGCGCCGCATTGCCGGATTCCTTCGCTTCATGCGCAACAGAGTTAGCGCGCCCCGGGCCGGGCGGCCATAGTTTGGCTGGGCACCGGCACGCCACAAGGGTAAACTATGCCATGGTCGAAGACAGAACGCCCCACGGTGCCCCGTTCCGCTTGCCGGACCCGGCACTGGTTACCCGCACCATGGCCGAGGTGGCTGAGCGCGGACAGCGCATCGTAAGCGACTTTTTGAAGCGCCAGGCCGAGGATGGGGCGCATCTGGACCCCGCCAATCTGGGCGGCGCCTTCATGGAGATGACCGCCCGGCTGATGGCCAACCCGGCCCGGCTGGTGCAGATGCAACTGGGCTTCTGGCAGGACTACCTGACCCTTTGGCAGAACACCGCCCGCCGCATGATGGGCGAGCCCACTGCCGCCGTGGTGGCCGAGGACCCGAAGGACCGCCGCTTCAAGGATGATGCCTGGCGCGAGAACGAGGTGTTTGACTTCATCAAGCAGAGCTACCTGCTGAGCGCCCGCTTCTGCCAGAGCCTGGCCGGCAGCGCCGAGGGCATGACGCCCAAGGCGGCGCAGAAGGTGGATTTCTACACCCGGCAATTCGTTGACGCGATGAGCCCCAGCAACTTCGTGCTGACCAACCCCGAGGTGCTGCGCAAAACCGCCGAGACCGGCGGCGAGAACCTGCTGAAGGGGCTTTCGCACCTGCTGGCCGACCTGGAACGCGGCAAGGGCCAGCTGCGGATTTCCATGACCGATGACAGCAAGTTCAAGGTTGGGGAGAACATTGCCGTCAGCCCCGGCAAGGTGGTGTTCCAGAACGACCTGATGCAGCTGATCCAGTACAGCCCCGCCACCAAGGATGTGCTGAAACGGCCGCTGCTGATCTTCCCGCCCTGGATCAACAAATTCTACATCCTGGACCTGCGGCCGAAGAACAGCTTCGTGCGCTGGGCGGTGGAGCAGGGCCACACGGTCTTCATGGTAAGCTGGGTGAACCCCGACACCCACCTGGCCCAGAAGGGCTTTGACGACTACATGACCGAGGGCGTTTTCGCCGCGCTGGATGCGGTGGAGGCCGCGACCGGCGAGCGCGAGGTGAACGCCATTGGTTATTGCCTGGGCGGCACGCTGCTTTCCACCACCCTGGCCTATATGGCGGCGAAGAAGATCGACCGGATCAAGACCGCGACCTTCTTCGTGACCATGACCGACTTCGAGGAAGCCGGCGAGCTGGGTGTCTTCATCGACGAGGAGCAGCTGAAGGGCCTGGAGGAGAAGATGGCCAAGCGCGGCTTCCTGGAAGGCAGCGACATGGCCAGCACCTTCAACATGCTGCGCGCGAATGACCTGATCTGGTCCTTCGTGGTGAACAACTACCTGATGGGCCAGGAGCCCTTCCCGTTCGACCTGCTGTACTGGAACGATGACAGCACCCGCATGCCGGCGAAGATGCACAGCTTCTACCTGCGCCGCATGTACCAGGCGAATGACCTGGTGAAGCCGGGCGCCATCACCCTGCTGGGCCAGAAGATCGACCTGCGGAAGATCAAGCTGCCGACCTACCTGATCTCGACGCGCGAAGACCATATCGCGCCGTGGAAAAGCACCTACCGGGCCACGCAGATCTATACCGGGCCGGTGCGCTTTGTGCTGGCGGCCAGCGGGCATATCGCCGGGGTGGTGAACCCGCCCGACAGCGGCAAGTACAGCCATTGGGTGAACGAGAAGCTGCCGCCCACGCCGGATGAATGGCTGGCCGGCGCCACCGAGCTTTCCGGCAGCTGGTGGCCGGATTGGCAGCGCTGGGTCAGCGCCCTGGCGCCCGAGAAGGTGCCGGCGCGGCAGCCCGGTGATGGCAAGCTGAAGCCGCTGGAGAATGCCCCCGGCAGCTTCGTGCAGGTGATGGCGAGCGATTAGAGCAATATCCGTTCTGATGGAATCATCAGAACGGATTTCTTGCTCTAGTTTCAAATGGTTATAGAGCACGAAATGCGCCCGTCAGGGCGCATAGTGCTCCAGGCCCTGATCCACTTCGGTGGATCAGGGTCTAACGTTGTTTGAGAGACTGATTCACCGCTCCGGCGCAGGCGCGGGCGGTCAGAACCGGCCGCCCAGCCCCGGGCCGATGCCACCGGGCGGTCCGGTTTCCAGCAGGCCGCCATCCTGTGCCTGTTCCTGTGCCCATTGCAGGCTGGTCTCCAGCCGCGCCACTTCCTGCTGCGCCTGAGAGGTGGCCATGGCGGCCATGGGCAGCGGGCCAGGTTCGGCCAGGCGGCGAATGCTGCCCACGCCACCAGGGCGGAACATGCCAGCGGGCAGCGCGGCGGCGGCGGTGGCACCCTGCCCTGCCCGCTGCGCCCGGGCGGCGGCCAACAGGGCGCGCATCACCGCATCACCCGGCGCTTCGGCGGCAATGCCCAATGCGCTGCGCACTTCATCGCGTGCCAGACCCAGGTTGATGCGGGTGGTTTCGTTGATGCCGGCATAGCCGCGCGACACCGGCAGGGCGATGACCAGGTATTCCAGCTGCGCGGCAGCCTGGGCTGTGGCCTCGGGCTTGTCGGCCAGGCTCAGCCCGGCATCGGCAAAGGCGGCGGCGCTGGCCAGCACGGCGCCGCGCACCGGGTTGACCAGCGCCCCCGGCTGCTGGCTGCCGGCCAATAGGTCGGTCGGCGGCGGGGGCGGCGGTGCCTGGCGCATTTCGGCGCAGGCCACCGCCAGCAACGGCAATGCGGCGCTCAGCGCCAGGCGCCAGCGCATCAGAACCGCCCGCTGCCAATGCGGCGCAGCACCTGCGAAGCGGCCAGCGCCGCCTGGTTGGTGGCCGGCAGATTGGGCAGGGCGCCCAGGCGCTGCAGCGTGGCGGCACCCCCCAGGGTAAAGGCCGGCCCGGAGAGCGCGGCCTGGGCGGCGGCGGGCTGGCCGGCATTCAACGCGCGCACTGCGGCGAACATGGCATCAATGACCGTTTGCGGCAGGGCAGTGGGGGCAATGCCCAGCGCGCCGCGCCATTCGGCCTTTGCGGCCGGCATGGTGGTGCTGCCCTGGGTGGCGTTGAAGAAGCGCGGATTGGTCAGCAACTCCACCACCAGATACTCCATTTCACCAATGGCGCGGGCGGCATCGGCCGGCTTGCCGGCCAACTGCTCAGGCGAGGAGAAGCGAATACCCGTGTTGTAGATGGCCGTGCGCGTGGGGTCGGCGGCGCCGCTGTAGATATCGGCGGGCAGGCCGGCGCTGGGCGGGGGCGGAGGCAACATGCCGCAGGCGCCAAGCCCCAGGGCAAGCAGCAGGGCAGCAAGGCTTTGACGAGGCATGGCGGTATTCCTTGACGTAAATCGGTTCAGGGGCCGCGCCCGCCACCGGCGTCGCCGCCGGGGCTGGTACGGCCCACATTGTCCACGCGCGACAATTCCTGCTGCGCGCTGTTGGCTGCCAGGGCCGTGCGCGGCAAGGCCGGCAGCGCGGCAAGCCGGGCCATGGTTTCCGCCGGGTTGGCAAACAGCGCCACCGGCAGCGCCGCCGCACCGCCCCCGGCGGCCATGGCATAGAGCGCATCAATCACGCCCTGGGCCGGGGCTTCGGCGGCAATGCCCAGCGCGCCGCGCCATTCCGGCCGGGCGGCGTTGAGGCTGAAGCCAACCTGCGGGGCGAATTCGGCAAAGCGCGGCGCCAGCGGCAGCTCGGCGGCCAGGAATTCCATGCCAGCCACGGCGCGGGCGGCGGCCTCGGGCTGGGCTTGCAGCACGCCGGCGGTGTTGAACAGATAGGCGTTGCGCTGAATGGTGGTGCGCATGGGGTCGCCCGAGCCGCGCACCGCCTCGGCCGGCAGGCTGGCGCCCATTTGCACCGCACTGCAGCCCGGCAAGGCCAGGCTGAGGGCCAGAGTCATGGCGAGGATCTTGGCCCGACGGGCAAGCCGATGCATGGCGAACTCCTTCCCCGGTTTCAGTGCGGTGGGCGGCAGATTGGCCCCCGCCCCCGCCTGGCGCAACCAGCCATGGGTAACTAGAGCACTATGCGCCCTGTTGGGCGCATTTCGTGCTCTATAACTATTTGAAACTAGAGCAAGAAATCCGTTCTGATGATTCCATCAGAACGGATATTGCTCTAGGGGTAACAACCTGCGGCGCGCGCCCGGGCGCGCAGCAGCCCCAGCACAATGCGGCAGGTGGGGGCTGGCTCGGCCACCAGTTCAGCCAGTTCCACCACGCTGCCCAGCAGCGCGTCCACCTCCATCGGGCGGCCACGCTCGAGGTCCTGCAGCATGCTGGTCTTGTGCGCGCCAACCTCGGCGCCGCCGGCTATGCGCTTGTCCACGTCGATGGCGAATTTCACCCCCAGCTTTTCCGCTACGCCTTGGGCTTCCAGCATCATCTGCCGGCAAATGGCGCGCAGTTCGGCCTCGCCGGTAATGATATCCAGCGTCGCCGTGGTCAGCGCGCTCAGCGGGTTGAAGGCCAGGTTGCCCCAGAGCTTGATCCACAACTCGTCGCGGATGCGCGGCCGCACCGGGGCCTTGAAGCCCGCCGCCATCAGCGCCTTTGAGAGCGCCTCGGCGCGCGGGCTGCGGCTGCCATCCGGCTCGCCCAGGGTGAAGCGGTCGCCATAGGTATGGTCGATCACGCCCGGCTCGGGCACC
>CANFIE010000337.1 GCA_947446625.1 Acetobacteraceae bacterium
ATGGCTGGTCGTCATCGGCGTCTGCACCCACCTGGGCTGCGTGCCGCTGGGGCAGAAGCCGACCGACCCGCGCGGCGACTACAACGGCTGGTTCTGCCCCTGCCACGGCAGCCACTACGACACGTCGGGGCGCATCCGTAAGGGCCCGGCGCCCGCCAACCTGGCGGTGCCGACCTACGCCTTCACATCCGATACCCAGATCAAGATCGGCTGAGGAACGTCCGCCATGTCCATCGGCCTGCACAACAGCGCCTTCAAGAACCCGGTCATCCGCTGGGTCGACTCGCGCCTGCCCATCTTCTCGATGATGCAGAACGAGTACGGCACCTTCCCGACGCCGAAGAATTTCAACTACTTCTGGAATTTCGGCGCGTTGGCCATGATCAACCTGATGATCATGATCGCCACCGGCATCTTCCTGGCGATGCACTATACGCCGCATGTCTCCATGGCGTTCGACAGCGTCGAGCGCATCATGCGTGACGTGAACTACGGCTGGCTGTTCCGCTACGTCCACGCCAACGGCGCCTCGATGTTCTTCATCGTGGTGTACATCCACATCTGGCGCGGCCTGTACTACGGTTCCTACAAGGCACCGCGTGAACTGCTGTGGATGATCGGCGTGGTCATCTTCCTGCTGATGATGGCAACCGCCTTCATGGGCTACGTGCTGCCCTGGGGCCAGATGTCCTTCTGGGGCGCCACCGTCATCACCAACCTGTTCAGTGCCTTTCCATACGTGGGCGACCATATCGTCACCCTGCTGTGGGGCGGCTTCAGCGTGGACAACCCCACCCTGAACCGGTTCTTCAGCCTGCACTTCCTGCTGCCCTTCGTGATCTTCGGCGTGGTGTTCCTGCACGTGGCCGCGCTGCACATCACCGGCAGCAACAACCCGCTGGGCATCGACGTGAAGACCCCGCAGGACACCGTGCCCTTCCACCCGTACTACACGGCGAAGGACAGCTTCGGCATGGTGATCTACTTCATGGTCTTCGCCAGCCTGGTGTTCTTCGCGCCCAACTACCTGGGCGACCCGGCCAACTACATCCCGGCCAACCCGCTGGTGACGCCGACGCATATCGTGCCGGAATGGTACTTCCTGCCCTACTACGCCATCCTGCGCGCGGTGCCGGACAAGCTGGGCGGCGTGGTGCTGATGTTCGGCTCCATCCTGGTCTGGTTCATCCTGCCCTGGCTGGATACCTCCCCGGTGCGCTCCATGCGCTTCCGTCCCATCGCCAAGTGGGCGCTGCTCCTGTGGGGCGTGGCCTTCCTGGTGCTGATGTATTGCGGTGGCAAGCCGCCGGAGGGCATCTACGTGGTGCTGTCCCGCGTCGCCACGCTGTACTACTTCGCCTACTTCCTGGTGATCCTGCCGCTGCTCGGCCGGATCGAGCGGCCGCTGCCGTTGCCGGAAAGCATTGCCAAGCCGGTGCTGCGTGGGGGTGGGCCGCTGCCCGCCGGCGCCGCCACCAAGCCGATGGAGAAGGCCTGATGTTCCGCTCTGCGCTTCGGGCGCTCGCTCTCCTCGGCGCGCTGGCCGCCGGCCCCGCGCTGCTGCCCGCCTCCGCTCAGGCCGCTGACGCGGCCGGTGTGGAAGCCCTGCCGCACCCGCACTTCCACTTTGATGGCGTGTTCGGCACCTTTGACCGCGCCTCGGCCCAGCGTGGCTTTGGCGTGTACCAGCAGGTTTGCGCGGCCTGCCACGGCCTGCGCCTGCTGAGCTACCGCAACCTGCGCGAACTCGGCTTCTCGGAAGCTGAAGTCCGCGCCGTGGCCGCGGCGGTGACGGTGAATGACGGCCCGAATGACGAAGGCCAGATGTTTGAGCGTCCGGGCCGCCCGTCCGACCGCTTCCGCAGCCCCTTCGCCAATGAGGCCGCAGCCCGCGCCGCCAACAAGGGCGCCGCGCCGCCGGACCTCTCGGTCATCACCAAGGCGCGCGAGCACGGCCCGCAATACCTCTTCGCCCTGCTCACCGGCTACACGGATGCGCCCGCCGGCATGACCATGGGCGAGGGCATGAACTACAACCGGTACTTCACCGGCAACCAGATTGCGATGAACGCGCCGCTGCACACCGAAGGCCAGGTTGAATACGCCGACGGCACCAAGGCGACCGTCGAGCAGATGGCCATGGACGTGACCAACTTCCTGCAATGGGCCGCCGAGCCCGAGATGGAAGCCCGCAAGAGCATGGGCGTGAAGATGATGATCTTCCTGCTCATCCTCGCCATGCTGGCCTATGCCACCAAGCGCAAGGTCTGGGCCGACCAGCACTGAGCCCTCGCTCAGCGCCAGAAACCGCAAGGGCCGCCCCACACCGGGGCGGCCCTTCGCAATTCAGCGCTGCGGCGGCGCCATGCCCGGCGGCGGCAAGGCCGTGCCCCGCGCCAGCCGGGCGCCGTCATCGGGTGGGCTGCTGCCCGGGGCAGGGCCGCAGGCGGCAAGGGCCAGCAGGGCCAGCAGCGTCAACAGTCGGGGCATTCGGTTCTCCTTATGCCGCGCAGTCTGCCACGCGCGCGCCCCCTGGGTACGCCCACTGGGTACGCCCACTGGGTACAACCCCTGGGCAGGCCACCCCGCCCGCATTAAAAGCCCCCCAACACCGCGCGGAGCAGCCCCATGGCAGACCTCATCGAACCCGTCATCGGCCTCATCGGCGGCTCGGGCCTGTATGACATCGACGGGCTGGAGGAGCGCGAGTGGCGCCACGTGCCCACCCCCTGGGGCGAGCCTTCCGACATGCTGTTGTTCGGCCGCCTGGCCGGGGTGCGCTGCGTGTTCCTGCCGCGCCATGGCCGGGGCCACCCCACCCCGCCCTCGCGCCTCAACTACCGCGCCAATATCGACGCGCTGAAGCGCAGCGGCGTCACCGAGATCCTCTCCCTCTCGGCCGTTGGCAGCCTGAAGGAGGAACTCCCGCCCGGTCACTTCGTCATCGTGGACCAGTTCATCGACCGTACCTTCGCCCGCGAGAAAAGCTTCTTTGAAGCCGGCTGCGTCGCGCATGTGAGCGTGGCCGACCCGGTCTGTCCCCGCCTGGGAGACGCGCTGGAAGCCAGCGCCCGCGCCGTGGGCCTGCCCGTGACGCGCGGCGGCACCTACCTGGTGATGGAAGGCCCGCAGTTCAGCACCAAGGCCGAAAGCAAGCTGTACCGCAGCTGGGATTGCAGCGTGATCGGCATGACCAACATGCCCGAGGCCAAGCTGGCCCGCGAAGCCGAGCTTTGCTACGCCCCGGTGGCCATGGTGACCGACTATGACTGCTGGCGCGACGGACATGACCACGTGACGGTGGATGAGGTGGTGAAGGTGCTGCTCGGCAATGCCGACAAGGCCAAGGCCTTGGTCAAGGCGGTCATCCCCGCGCTTGGCGCCCCGCGTGGCCCCTGCCGCGCCGGCTGCGACCGTGCGCTCGACAACGCCATCATCACCGCCCCGGAAAAGCGCGACCCCGCCTTGCTGCGCAAGCTGGACGCGGTGGCCGGGCGCCTGCTCAGCGCCTGAACCGCGCCACCCAGGCATCGTCCTGGCTCAGCACCAGCTCGTCGGCGCAGCCGCGCCGCACCAAATGGTCATGCAGGAAGCCCAGCAGGGTTTCCCGCCCCAGCCGCAGCGGCGGCGCCTTGCCGCGCAGCGCATGCGCCACCGGAAAGCGGCTGAGCCAATCCTCCAGCACCTGCCGAGGATTGGCGGCGCGGTTGCATTGCAGCACCCAGGCGTTGAACTCCAGCATCACCACCGGCTGCCAGCGCGCCAGGGTGTGCCGGGCGCCGTCCAGCACCTCGGTCTCGTGGCCTTCCACGTCTATCTTGATGAAGTCCACCCGGGGCAGCGCGTATTCCGCCACCAGCGCGTCCAGCGTCATCACCGGCACCGTCACCACCGCCAGCGCGGCGGCGCCCAGCGTGGCCTCGCTCATCAGGTGGCTGCCGGCGGAATGCGCCGCCTGATGAAACGCCAGGCTGCCCGGCGCCGCCCCCAGCGCCACCTCGGCCAGTTCGGCTTGCAGCCCGTTGGCGTCCAGGGTGCGGCGCAGCGCCTGGGCGGTGCGCGGCGCGGCCTCCACCAGCAGCAGCCGGCTGGCCAGCGGCGCCAGCACCAGGGCGGAAAGCCCCAGATTCGCCCCCACATCCACCACCACGCCCGGGGTTGGCATGGCGGCGGCGGCCACGGCGGCCAACTCCTCCATGCCGCGCCGATGCTGCCCGGCCAAGCGCAAAAAGCTGTCCTCGGCATGGCCCGCCAGCTTGTGCCGCCGGCCCCCAAGGGTCACCTGCCTCAGCCTGAAATCCTGCATGCAGCCTCGCCCCTTGCCGAGGGCCAGGGTAGCATTGGCGCCGAACAAGCAGGGGGAGAACCGCCATGGGTATTTCTACGGTAGGCGTCATCGGCGCCGGCACCATCGGTGCCAGTTGGTGCGCCTATTTCCTCAGCCGCGGCCTGAAGGTGGTCTGCTCCGACCCTTCCCCCGGCGCGCCGGACCTCATTCGCCGCATGGTGGAAAGCGCCTGGCCGGTGCTGGCCCAACTCGGCGCCACGCCCGATGCCGACCCCACCCGCTGGTCCTTCGAGCCGGACCCGGTGAAGGCGGTGCAGGGCGTGGACTTCGTGCAGGAATCCGCGCCCGAGCGCTACGAGGTAAAACTGCCGCTGCTCCAGGCCATCTCGGCGGCGCTGCCGGCCAACATCATCATCAGCTCCTCCACCTCCGGCCTGCTGGTTTCCAAGCTGGCCGAAGGCAGCACCCACCCCGAGCGCATCGTCATCGGCCACCCCTTCAACCCGCCGCATCTGATTCCGCTGGTGGAAGTGGTGGGTGGCAGCACGGCATCCGAGGCGGCGGTGGATGGCGCCATCGCCTTCTACCGCGCCATCGGCAAGC
>CANFIE010000338.1 GCA_947446625.1 Acetobacteraceae bacterium
CCACCCGGCCTGGCGCAGCGCGGCGGCGGTGGCTTCCACCGCCTCGGTCACATCGGCCAGCACCACCGGGTGCCCCGCCTCCGCCAGCCGCTTGGCCACGCCGGCACCAATGCCCTGGGCCGCGCCGGTCACCAGCGCCACGCGTTCAACATTGCTCATGGCGTCAGCATCACCTTGCTCGCGGCGCGCTGCCGCGCCAGTTCAAACCCTTCAATCCCGCGCGCCAGCGGCAGCCTGTGGCTGATCATCGGCCGAAACCCTTCCGGATTCGCCGCCAACATCGCCATCACCTTGTCCCAGGTGCCGCGTTCCGCACCGTGGCTGGCGCGCAATTGCCAGCGCATGCGCACAAACTCGGTCAGCGGCAATTCCAGCTTGCCGGCGTGAATCCCCACCACGCCGAACACGCCGCCCTTCTTCAACACGGCAAGCCCGTCATTGATGCTCGCCGGCACGCCCGTCGCCTCCAGCACCACATCCACGGCGCGGCCACCGGTCAGCGCCAGCACCTGCTCGGCCAGCGGCCCCTCGGCCACATCCACAAGTTCGGTGAATCCCAGCGCCCGCAGCACATCAAAGCGCGGCGCATCCGCCCGGCCACTCACCAGCACGCGGGTTGCCCCCGCCGCCCGCGCCGCCAGCGCAATCGCCTGCCCGATCGTCCCCGGCCCCAGCACCAGCACGGTATCGCCCACGCCAACCTCGGTGGTCAGCACCGCCTGCAAGCCCACGCCCAGCGGTTCCGCCAGCGCGCCCAGCTCGGCATCCACGCCATCCGGCACCGCCACGCAGCAGCGCGCCGGCACCCGCACGCTGCCGGCAAAGCCACCATCCCGGGTCAGCCCAATCCCCTGCCGGTTGAGGCAATTCCGCGCATTGTCGCTGCGGCAATTGGCGCAGCGCCCGCAGGCCACAAACGGAATCACCGCCACGCGCTGACCCATCTCCCAGCCGCTGCCGGTGCCGCCCTTCACAATCCGCCCGGCGAATTCATGCCCCATCACCAGCGGCAGATGCGGCACCATGAATTCATAACCGCCGCTCCACTCATAGGCATGCACATCGCTGCCGCAAATCCCCGCGGCCTCCACCTGCACCACCACTTCGCCGGGGCCAGGCGGAAACGCCTCCCCCACATCCTCCAGCGCCAGGCCAAAGCCCGCCGCCGTCTTGCGCAGCGCCTGCATCAGAACGGCTCCGGATAATGGCCGGCAAACACCGAAATCGGCGGATGCGCCGCCGGGTCGGTCATCACATCCAGCAGCACCGGCACGCCGGCACTCGCCGCCTTGGCCAAGGTCGCCGCCACATCGTCGCCATGCTGCACCGTCCAGCCCTCCACCCCGCAACCACGCGCAATCATCGCATGGTCGGTCTCGGCGAAGTGCACAGCCTTGGTGTGCTCGCCAAACTTCACTTCCTCAGCGTGCTTCTGGTAGCCCAAAATGCCGTTGTTCAGCACCATGGTCACAATCGGCAATTGCAGCCGCCGCAGCGTCTCCAACTCGGCCCAGCTATGGCCAAACCCGCCATCGCCGCACAGGCACCACACCCGGCTCTCCGGCGCCGCAATCTGCGCGCCAATCGCCATCGGCAGCCCCCAGCCCAGCCCGGCAATGCCACGCGGCGTGAGGAACCTTTGCCCCAGCCGCGCCGTCAGCCCATTGGCAATCCAAATGCTGGAATAGCTCGCATCCGCCACCACAATATCGCTCGGCCGCAGTTGCTTGTTCAGCTCCGCCATCAGCCGCTCCGGCCGCACCGGGCTGCAATCCCGCGTGGTGATATCCGCCGTCGTTCGCGCATAATCCGCATGCGCCCGCGCAATCACCACCTCCGCCGCCTGCCGCACCGCCAGGCGCAGAGACAGATCCTCCCCGCGCATCGCCTCCGTCAGCGCCTCCAAGGTCAGCTTCGCATCGCCCAGCAGCCGCAGGCTTTCATAGTTGCGGCCAATCTCCATCGGGTCGGCGTCCAGGTGAATGAACTTCGCCCCCTTCGGATACAGCTTCCAGCTATCCGTCCCGTTCTGATTCGTCCGCGAGCCCACCAGCAGAATCACATCGGCGCTCTGCACCATCTGGCGCAGATGCTGGGTCCGCGCCCCCGGCCCCATCACATAGCCCACCACGCCCAGGCTCAGCGGATGCGTCTCATCCACCGCGCCCTTGCCCATCACCGTGGTGCCCACCGGCAGATGCGCCACTTCCTGCAATGCCGCCAAGGCCGCGCTGGCATCGGAAAGATGCACACCACCCCCGGCAATCACCAGCGGCCGCTGCGCCCGCGCCAGCAGCGCCGCGGCCTCGGCAATCCGCGCCGGGTCGGCCAGGGTCCGGTCCAGCGGCACCATGCCCAGGCTGGCCACCCGCGCCCCCGCCGGCAGCGCCTGATCAAGTAGAAGGTCCGCCGGCACCAGCAGCACCGCGGGGCCAGGCCGGCCGCTGCACGCGGCGGTGAAGGCCATGTCCACGTAGTCCTCCAGCCGGTCGGCGCGGTCCACCCGCTTCACCCACTTCGCCACCGGGGCAAACAGCCCGAAGTGGTCCAGCTCCTGGAAGGCATTCCGGTCGGTCGCGTCGCGCGTCACTTCCTGCACCAGCGCCACAATCGGCACGCTGGCCTTCAGCGCCTCGGCCAGCGGCGCCACCAGCAGGGTGGCCGCCGGGCCATTCTGCGCCGTCACCACCCCCACCTTGCGGCTGATCCGGGCATAGCCATCGGCCATCGCCCCGCCCGCATTCTCCTGCCGGTACACCTTCTGGTCGATGCCCACATGCGGGCAGGCCAGATGGAAGGCTGAAGGCAGGCTCTGCCCAAAGGTCAGGGTCACGCCGTGCCGAGCAAAGGCCTCGGCCAGGCGCAGCGCCACCGTGGCGTTGCCCGCAATGCGGGTGGCGGTATCGGGCATTCGTTCTCTCCCATGGGTTCCGCCCTGCGGCGGCAGCCCCGCAGGCAACCGGCAACCGGCCCGGGCGTCAAGCGCGCCCCCAGCCCCCGATTCCCACCGCAACCCAGGGAGAAGGTCGAATCTCAATTGCGCGCGACACGTGTGCAACCTCGCGAAGATGCGTCTTTGCAGGGGAATTTATAAACAATACACCCCTGCACATAATTGGCATGCAACCGTATGATTTTAAACATTTTCGGCATCATTCTTTGTTTTTGAAACAGTCATTCACAAAAAATATTCCCTTTGATCACTTAAAAACACATTGCCCCTGGGGCGAGATTGGTTTTCTCTCAGAAAAGCAATTTTTGAGACATTCCACACGTCAAGGGAACACAACCCAAGCGTGTGATTCGCCAAAGGACCGTCCCCCATGTCCGCGCAGCCCACCGCCACCTTCCTGAACGGCACCACCGACACGGTCTTCATCGGCGACACCGCCGAGCTGACCCTGCGCTTCGACAACACGGCCACAGGCGCCGATGTGGGCTACGCGCCCTACATCAACCTCATCCTGCCCACCAACGGCGCCGACGGCCCCGGCGATGGCAACAGCCCGGCCAATGACGGCGTCAGCTTCATCTCGGCCACCTATCTGGGCGCCCCGGTGGAAAGCTGGGTCATCGAGTTCGACCACAACGGCAATGCGGTGCATCCCTTCCTGGATGACAACCACGGCATGCCGATGGTCCTCACCGGCACCCCTGGCCAGTCGCTGCTGGTGCTGCGCCTGCCCTTCGGCAGCTTCACGCCCGACCAAACCGCCGCCGACATCAAGCTCAGCCTCGGCGTCTCCAACCTGGCAGACGTCAACACCGCGCTGAACGTCACCGCCACCGCCGGCTTCGCCTACGGCTCAGACCCCTTCAACAACCCCTGCTGCGACCCGCCGGTCACTGGCGCCCCGGTCGCCCTGGCCATTCAGCCCGTGGTCGCCGAGCTGACCAAAACCTACAACGGCCCCGAGCAGGAAACCGCCACCGGCCCCAGCTACCCCCACCAATGGGTGGTGCAGGGTGATTTCGCCCCCGGCCAGCCCTTCACCCATGTGACGCTGACCGACACCATGCCGGACGGCACCGTCGTCACCGGCGCGCATCTGGAACTCAACGGCAGCACCGTCGCCACCGCCGGCATCACCGTGAATGCCGACGGCACCACCACCGTGGTCGGCAACTTCCCCGGCACCCTCACCGGCGGCACCGATGTGCCCACGCTGGTCATCGACTTCTACGTCACCGAATTCCTGCACGACGGCACCCCGGTGCTGAACCCCACCACCGGCGGCTTCCGCCCGCTGGACGACAACGCCAAGCTGGACGCCGACTGGAAGCCGCTCGACGGCCGCGACAACAGCACCCAAATCCACATCGACCCC
This sequence comes from Acetobacteraceae bacterium, assembly GCA_947446625.1. Lineage (GTDB taxonomy): Bacteria > Pseudomonadota > Alphaproteobacteria > Acetobacterales > Acetobacteraceae > CAIMOR01. The sequence continues at coordinate 4,329 of CANFIE010000338.1, forward strand.
GTCGGCCCGGAAAACACCATCACCGCCAAGTCCATCGCGGTGCAGAAGGATGTCGCGCTGGTTGAGCCGGCCGTCTCCCTCTCCGCCCCGGTCGACAACAAGATCGAGTGCCACCTCGACAAGCCGTCCGACCTCGACGGCTGCCACGTGCACGACAAGCTGCCGGATGGCGAAAGCTTCGACCCCAGCAACCCGCCCACCATCCACATCTACAAGGGCGGAGAGCTGATCTACAGCGGCCCGCTGACCCATTGCACCGTCGGCACCCCCGGCAGCGACGGCAAGACGCCCATCACCTTCGATGTTGGTGACTGCCTGCATGATGCCGGCAAGGACAGCATCCTGAACGACGACGGCGACGGCACCTCCGGCAGCCAATGCGTCGTTGAAATCGAATACCACTGCGTCTCCAACTCCGGCGGCTCGGGCAGTTCGGGTTCGGGCAGCTCCGGCTCCAGCGGCTCGGGCAGCTCCGGTTCGGGCAGCTCCGGCTCCAGCGGTTCGGGCAGCTCCGGTTCGGGCAGCTCCGGCTCCAGCGGTTCCGGCAGCTCCGGTTCGGGCA
>CANFIE010000339.1 GCA_947446625.1 Acetobacteraceae bacterium
GGCGCTGCTGCCGGGGCTGCCGACGCTGGCGGAAACCTGGCCGGGGTTTGAGGCCGGGCTGTGGAATGGCGTGCTGGGGCCGGCACGCATGCCGGCGGCGGTGGTGGCGCGGCTGAACGCCGAGGTGAACAAGATTCTGGCCGACCAGGAGATGATCGACGCCCAGGCGCGGCTGGGAGCGGAGGGGATGCCGCTGTCGGTGAGCGGGTTCCGCGAGTTTCTGGTGGCGGAAGTGGGGCGGCATGCCGCCGTGGTGCGGGCGGCGGGGGTACAGCCGGAGTAGCGCCGCCGAGGCTCAGTCGGCCCAGAACATGGCGCGGTGCATGCGCAGGCGGCCGGCTTCCATCTCGGCCACCGATTGCGCGGGCCAGCCGACTTTCTCATTGGCGCTGGCGCGCCAGGCCAGGGTGATGAGGTCGCGCAGCTCGGCGGCGCCGGCGGCGAGGCGGGCGGTGGCGAAGGCGACGCCCTGCGGCGTGCCCTGGCCCCGGAAGGCGCCGGTCTGTTCCAGCTCATAGAGCGGTTCCACCTGGGCCAGGGTGGTGCGCAGATATTCCACCAGGCGCTGGCGCGGGGTGCAGGCGCAGTCGCGCGGTGCGGGTAGGGCGGCGGCCACGGCCTGCCAGTTGATCTGGCTGCGGATGAAGGCGCCCTCGAACCGCGCATGCAGGCCGCGGTCCTGGGTGAAGCCGCGCGGGTTGGGGTGCGGGCCCCAGCCATTATGGTGGGTGGAGACGTGCAGCGGCTGGCTGGCATCGGCGACGTAATGGCTCCAGGTGCCAAGATTGTGCAGGGCGCGCTGGGTGCGGTGGGCCGCCAGGGCGGTGAACCAGGCGCGGTCGGCCTCGGTTTCGCCCAGGCGTTCGCCGGCCAGGGCGGCGCGCAGCCAGGCGAAGTCCTTGGTGGTTTGCTGCCAGCCGCTGTGCAGGGCGTAGAGCAGGTAGCCGGCGCGGTACTGGCTGCTGCCACCGGCGCGCAACAGGCTGTCATAGGCTTCGCGGCTGGCGGGCAGGCGGTCCAGCGGCACCAGGCCGGCGACCAGGCCCTCGGCGTCCAGGTTCATGTAGTGGCCGGGGTCGAGTTCGGCATCATGCGGTACGCCGCTGCCCTTGGAGAGATCAAGCTCCGGCCCCAGGGCGCCGACCAGGGCGATGGCGGCGGGGGAGCGGAGCGCTTCGGGCAGGTCTTCCGGCAGGTTGCGCATGGCGAGCAGGCTGATTTCACGGTGGCCGGTATGGCCCCAGGCCCAGGCCTGGTGCAGCGGCAGCAGGCAGCAGGCCAGGAGGAGGAGAAGGCGGGGCATGCGGGCGGACTCCTGCGGGGCGGCGGGCTGGGCTATGGGGTGCGGCGGGGCGTGATTGTCAAGCAGGGTGGCTGTGGCAGCATGGGCCGAAGAACGGAGAGGAACGACCGGAATGCGTGTTTCCATTGTGTTGCCCGTGGCGGATTGGCGGCAATGCGGCCCGGCGGCGGCGGCGGCCGAGGCGGCGGGCTTCGACAGCGTGCAGGCCAATGAGATTGCGCATGAGCCGTTCACGCCGCTGGCCTTTGCCGCGCTGGCGACCAGCCGGGTGGAGTTGATTACCTCGGTGGCCATTGCCTTTCCGCGCAGCCCGATGATTGTGGCCAACCATACGTGGGACCTGGCCAAGCATAGCGGCGGGCGCTTTGTGCTGGGCCTGGGCACGCAGGTGCGGGCGCATAATGAGCGGCGGTTCTCCACCCCCTGGGTGGCTCCGGCGGCGCGGATGGCGGAATATGTGGAATCGCTGCGTGCCATTTTCCGCTGCTGGGAGACCGGCGAGAAGCTGGCCTATGAGGGCGAGCATTATCGCTTCAACCTGATGAACCAGGAGTTCTCGCCGGGGCCGAACGGGCTGCCGCTGCCGCCGATTACCATTGCCGCCGTGGGGCCGCTGATGCTGCGCAACGCGGCGCGGCTGTGCGACGGCGTGCGGCTGCATGGCTTTGCCACGCGGGCTTATATTGAGCAGCAGGTGGCGCCGGTGCTGGACAAGCATTTGGCCGAGGTGGGCAAGGCGCGGGCGAATTACGAGGTGGCTGGCGGTGGCTTCATCGCCACGGGCGGCACGCCGGAGGAAGTGGCCGAGGCGGCAGAGAAGATTCGCTACCGGGTGGCGTTCTATGCCTCGACGCCCGCCTACCGGACGGTGCTGGAGCCGCATGGGCTGGTGCCGCTGGGGGTGCAGCTTTCCGAGATGGCGCGCAAGGGCGAGTTTGGCGCGATCAGCAAGCTGATTCCGGATGAGGTGCTTTCGCTGTTCGCGGCGGTGGGGAATTACGACCAGATTGCCGAGCGTATTGCCACGCGCTTCGGTGGGCTGGTGGATACCGTGACCATTCCCTTCCCGGCCACGGCGCGGCCGGACCAGGTGGCGGCGGTGGTGCGGGAGGTGCGGCAGGTGCCGGCACACTTCACCGGCTTCGCCACGCAGAGCTTCAGCTGATGGTGGCGCTGCACCAGCACTCGGCCCCCGGGCTGGCGCGGCTGCTGGCAAGGGGGGCGGTCTCGGCGGTGGAGGTGATGCGGGCGTTTCAGGCGCGGATTGCCGCGCTGAACCCGCGGCACAATGCCATCATCAGCCAGGTGGCGCCGGATGTGGCGTTGGCGGCGGCGCGGGCAAGCGACCGGCGGCGCAAGGCCGGCACGCTGCTGGGGCCGCTGGATGGGCTGCCGATAGCCTTCAAGGATACCACGCCGACCAAGGGGCTGCGCACCACCTGGGGCTCGCCGCTGTTTCGCGACCATGTGCCGGCGGCGGACAGCATTGCCGCCGGGCGGGTGCGGGCGGCGGGGGCAATTCCGGTCGGCAAGACCAATGTGCCGGAATTCGGTCTGGGGTCGCACAGCTACAATCAGGTGTTTGGGGTTACCCGCAATGCGTGGAACCCGGCGCTGAGTGCCGGTGGTTCCAGCGGGGGCGCGGCGGTGGCCATGGCGTTGCGGCTGGTGCCGCTGGCCGATGGCAGCGACATGGGTGGGTCGCTGCGCAATCCGGCGGCGTGGAACAACCTGTTTGGGTTCCGCCCGTCGCAGGGGCGGGTGCCGTTTTTCCCGACCGAGGATGTCTATTCCAGCCAGTTGGGCACCGAGGGGCCGATGGGCCGGACGGTGGCGGATTTGCTGTTTCTGCTGGCGGTGCAGGCGGGGGCCGATGCGCGGGTGCCGCTGGCGCTGCGCGACGAGGCCGGGCTGCGGCCGGCGGGGCTGCGGGCGCCGGTGGCGGGACGGCGGCTGCTGTGGCTGGGCGACCTGGACGGGCATTTGACGTTTGAGCCGGGCGTGCTGCCGCTGTGCGAGAAGGCGCTGGGGGTGTTTCGGGCGCTGGGGTGCAGCGTGGGGCGCAAGGCGCCGCGGCTGGATTGGGAGGCGGTATGGCAGGCCTTCATCCAGCAGCGCCATTACGAGGTGGGCGGCAAGCTGAATGCGCGGTTTGCCGACCCCGCGCAGCGGGCGCTGATGAAGCCCGAGCTGGTGTGGGAGATGGAGGGGTTTCGCCGGCTGGATGCTGCCAGGCTGTACCAGGCCAATGTGGTGCGCAGCGGGCTGGCCCAGGCCTTCGCGGCGGTGTTTGAGACGCATGACGCGGTGCTGCTGCCGACGGCGCAGGTGTTTCCGTTTGCGGTGGAGCAGCATTGGCCGGCGGAGGTCGGCGGGCGGGCGATGGATAGTTACCATCGGTGGATGGAAGTGACGGTGCTGGCCACCATGCTGGGTAGCCCCTGCGCCACGGTACCGGTGGGGTTTGATGCCGCCGGGCGGCCGATGGGCATGCAGGTGATTGGCCGGCCCGGTGCCGATATGGCGACGCTGGGGCTGGCCGCCGCCTATGAGCGGGCGACACCCTTTGCCGGCATGGCGCCAGCGGAGGACTGAGCCAGGCCTGAGAGGACCAGGGCGAGGAAGGCCAGCAGGGTGCCGACGCTGCTGGCGTTGAGCAGTTGCAGGCTGGCCTGTTGGGTCTCGGTCAGGCCGGCCAGGGGTGGCCAGGGCCAGCGCAGCAGCGCCTGCTGCACCAGCAGGCCAAGGCCGAGCATGCCGAGCAGCGCCAGCCGGTGCTGCCAGAGCAGCGCCGCCAGGATGAGGCAGGGCAGCAGGAACAGACTGGCGCCGGTTTGCGCGCCCAGCAACGCGGTGGTGAACACCGTATTGGCCATGCCCACCAGCGGCAGCGCCAGCGCCGCCGCGAAAGTGCTGCGCCGACTGAGCCAGGGGATGGCCAGGAAGAACGGGCTGGCCAGCATGGTCAGCAGCGCGGGCGTGGCGGCTTCCGGTTCAATGAACCAGAGGTAGAGCGGGTAGAAGGGGCCGTTGCCGCCCACCACCAGCGCCACGGTATTGCCGGCGGCGGTGATGGGGTTGCCATGCGCGGCGTAGCGCCGCAGCGCGGCCAGCAGGCTCATGCGCGGGCCAGGCGGTAATGGCTGACGCCCCATTCCTGGCCCTGCTGGGCGCCGAACAGCCCGGCCGTGGCCAGGAAGAACAGCCGCCAGCGGCGTTCCCACAGCGCCGCCTCATGCCCGTAGGTGGTGCGGAGGACGGCGGCGACGGCGTCTCGGTTGGTGTCGAAATTCTCCAGCCAGTGGTTGGCGGTGCGGGCGTAATGTGTGCCGGACCAGCGCCAGTCGGCTTCCACCACAAACGGCGCGGCGACGTGGCGGATGAGGTTGTGGCTGGGCATGATGCCGCCGGTGAAGAAATGCTGGGCGATCCAGTCGGCCTTGTCGGCGTGTTCAAACCGGTAGGGCGTGGCCTGGTGGCTGAACACGTGCAGGAACAGCTTGCCCTGCGGCAGCAGCCAGCCATGCACGCGCTGCAACAGGGCGGGCCAGTTCGACATGTGCTCGAACATCTCCACCGAGACGAC
>CANFIE010000340.1 GCA_947446625.1 Acetobacteraceae bacterium
GGGGCCGGCGGCCAGCAGGGCGCTGGCATTGGTGCCGCCGAAGCCAAAGCTGTTCACCCCCACCACGGCGCGGGCGCGGCGGGCCAAGGGCTCGGCGGTGGTGACAACGCGCAGGCCCAGGGCGGCGAAGTTGATGGCCGGGTTGGGCGTGGCGCAATGCAGGCTGGGCGGCACCTGGCCATGGCGCAGCACCAGCAGCGCCGACAGCAGACCCACCAGGCCCGAAGCCGGTTCGGTATGGCCGATATTGGTTTTGGCCGAGCCGATGGGCAGCGGATGCTCGGGCCGGCCCAGCGCGGCGCCGAGGGCGGCGGCCTCCACCGGGTCGCCAATGGCGGTGCCGGTGCCATGGGCTTCGAAGTAGCCGAGGCGATTGGGCGAAATGCCGGCCTGGGCCATCACCTGGCGCAGCAGCGCGGTTTGCGCCGCCTGGCTGGGCAACGAGAGCCCCTGGGTGCGGCCGGCGGCGTTGCTGCCGGTGGCCAGGATGACGCCGGCAATGCTGTCGCCATCGCGCCGGGCATCGGCCAGGCGCTTCAGCACCACCACGGCGGCGCCCTCGGCGCGGACATAGCCATCGGCTCCCGCGGCGAAGGCCTGGCAGCGCCCCGTGCGTGAGAGCATGCCGGCGCGGGCGAAGCCGAGGAATGGATAGGGCGAGAGCAGCAGGTTGACGCCGCCGACAATGGCCGCCGGCAGGCGCTGGGCGCGCAATGCCTCGCAGGCCAGGTGCAGCGCCACCAGGGCGGAGGAACAGGCGGTATCCACGGTTTGCGCCGGGCCACGCAGGTCGAACACGTTGCCGATGCGATTGGCCAGGATGGAAAGCGCGCCGCCGGTCATGAAGTAGCGGTCGCCGCCCATCGGGTCGGCCAGACGGAGGTCGGCGAAGTCGGTGAGGGAGGCGCCGATGAAAACCCCGGTGCCGCTGCCGGCAAGGCGCGAGGGCGGGATGCCGGCATCCTCCAGCGCGGTTTGCGTCACTTCCAGCAGCAGGCGCTGCTGCGGGTCCATCTCGGCGGCTTCACGCGGGGAAATGCCAAAGGCGGCAGCGTCAAACCCGCTGACATCACCCAGCGTGCCGGCGGCGAAGCTGTGGGTCTTGCCCGGCTCGCCGGGGCGGGGGTGCAGGAAATAATCCTGGGTGAAGCGGCCGGCGGGCATGCTGGTAACGGCGTCGCGGCCCTCGATCAGCAGGCGCCAGAAGGCGTTGAGGTCCGGCGCGCCGGGCAGCCGGCAGGCCGCGCCCAGAATGGCGATGGGCTCGGCACGGGGCCGGGGCGCGGGGATGGGGGGCGGCACGCTCATCAGCGGGGCAGGCTAGAGCAATATCCAATCTGATGGAATCATCAGAATGGATTTCTTGCTCTAGTTTCAAATGGTTACAGAGCACGAAATGCGCCCGTCAGGGCGCATAGTACTCTAGCACGCTGCGCGGCGGGGCGCCCGGTGGCTTCAGCGCGCGCCGGGGGCAAGCGGCAGGCTGGCGCCCAGCGGCGGCTGTGCCAGGGGCGGCAGGGCAACGGGCGCGCCCCAGGGCAGGCGGCGCGTGGCGGGCTGGCGGCCGGCGGCCAATTGGTCCAGCAGCGCATCCACCACGGCGAAGTGCTGGTGCCAGTCGGGCGGCTGCCAGCCGCGCAGCCGGGCGAGTTGGGCGTCTCGGCGCGGGGATTGCGGCTGGGCGTAGTGCAGCACCGCCTCGCGCCAGCCCAGGCCATCCAGCGGGTTGAGGTATTCCGGCACCGCGCCGCCCACTTCGCGCAGGGCGGCAACGTCGGAGACGATGGCCGGGGTGCCGAGCGCGAGGGCTTCGGCCAGGGGCAGGCCGAAGCCCTCGGCGAAGGTGGGGAAGAGCAGCGCCCGGGCGCCGGTGAGCAGCGCGGTGACCTGTGAATCGGCGACGGCCCCGGCTTCCTGCACCAGCGCGGCCAGTGGGGGCGAGCGGTCGAGCGCGGCCATGATGCTCTCGCTGTCGAAGCTGCGGCGGCCGATAATGATCAGGCGCGGCGCGGCCGGGCCCATGGCTTCGGCCAGGTCGCGCCACAGGTTCAGCAGCAGGGTGTGGTTCTTGCGGGGTTCGATGCTGCCCAGCGCGACGAAGTAAGGCGCGCCCTGCGGCACGCCGCCTTGCGGCACGGGTGGGCGCTGCACCAGGCCCAGCCGGGCCACGCTGATGGGCGGCAGCGGCCGGCCATGCTTGCCGCTGCGGGGCAGGTGGTCCAGCAGCGCCGCGGCGGTGGCGGCGGAATTGACGATGATGCCGTCGGCCAGGGCGGCGGTATTGGCAATGCGCCGCGCGTGCTTCGCCACCTGCGAGGGCCGGGTGTATTCTGGGTGGGTGATGGGAATGACGTCATGCACCAGGGGCACGAAGGCCAGCCCCAGGCTGCGCAGGAAGGCGATGCGGCGGGGGTTTTCCAGCGCCTGATGGGATACCAGCAGGTAGATGCCGTTCTGCGTGGCGCGAGCCTGCTGGTGCAGGCGGGCGCGGCCGGCGCCGGTCAGCAGCATGGCGTGCAGCCGCAAAGCCTCGGCCCGGGCGCGGTCCAGCGCGCGGCTGGCCATGGGGCCGGCGGCCCAGGCTTCCTCCAGCGCCAGGCCCAGGCGGTCTATGCCGGCATGGGGCACGGCAGCCAGGCCGCCCCAGGCATTGCCGGCCACGTAGGTGCAGGTTTCAGGGTGGTTGGCCCAGCGCCGGGCATAGGCAAGCTCAACCCGGTCGATTCCCGTGGGTGCGGGGCGCATGGCGCACAGCAACAACCGGGAAACGTCAAGGAAGACATGCACTGCCGGCCATTCCCCTTCTGCTGCCCACCAGCCGGGCACCATGCCCGCAGTGGCCGTACCGCCCGCATTCTGGCAAGAAGCAGCAAGGCCGGAACTGCAGTGTACCGTGGCTAGCGGATGCCCCTCAGTCGGTCAACTTGGGCGTAATTTCGTTGATAATTCATCACTATCTCGTGATTTTCCGTGGGATTGGTCATGCCGGAAGAAGCCAATAGAGCCGCCATCTGGCGCCGCCCGGCCACGCCAGCCGAGATCAACGCGCTGCACGCCAACACCCTGCCCGGGCTGCTGGGCATTGCCGTAACCGAGATGGGGCCCGACTGGCTGCGGGCGGAGATGCCGGTGGATTCGCGGCATATCCAGCCCTTCGGCCTGATGCATGGCGGCGCCAGCGTGGTGTTGGCCGAGACGATCGGCTCGGTCTGCGCCTTTCTGGCCCTGCCCGAGGGGCAGAGTGCGGTGGGGGTGGAGGTGAATGCCAACCACCTGGCGGCGGTGCGGGCCGGGGACCGGGTGAGCGCGCTGGTGCGGCCGCTGCAACTGGGGCGCAGCATTCAGGTGTGGAACATTGAGATTACCCGTGGCGATGGCCGGCTGGCCTGCGTGGCGCGGCTGACCACGGCGGCGCGTAGCGGGGCTTAGCGCGGAGAGCGCTCGGGACAAGTAGCGCGGAGAGCGCTCGGGGGAAGTAGCGCGCGGGCGCGGCAGGGGTTAGGCTGGGGGAAAGGGAAGGCTGCGCCAGGCCACCAAATCATCGGAGCGTCCATGCACCCCTTTGCCATTCCCCCCGCCATTGCCGCCCGCGTGGCCGCCCGCTGCGGCACCGTGCATCCGTTTGCCCGGCTGGACCCGCGCCGCACCGCCCTGGTGGTGGTGGATATGCAGAACGGCTTCATGCGTGCCGATGTGAGCCACGCCTATTGCGACATGGCCCAGCATGTGGTGCCGGCCATCAACAAACTGGCCGCCGCACTGCGCACCGCCGGCGGGCATGTGGTGTGGATCCAGAACACCTTTGACAGCCGCTGCGAGGTGGATTGGTCAGTGATGCAGGACATGGTGACGCCCGAAGCGCGGGCGCGGCGCAAGGCGGCGATGAGCGAAGGCACCGAGGGCCATAAGCTGTGGCCGGAACTGGACGTGCAGCCGGTGGACCAGGTGGTGAAGAAGTATCGGTACAGCGCCTTCATCCAGGGCAGCAGCGCGCTGCCGGATTTGCTGCGGGCAAGTGGCATCGACACCGTGCTGATCACCGGCACCGTGACCAATGTGTGCTGCGAGAGCAGCGCGCGCGACGCCATGATGCTGAACTTCCGCACCGTGATGGTGAGCGACGGCTGCGCCGCGGTAACCGATGAGGAACACGCCGCCAGCCTGATTGCCTTCCACCTGCAATTCGGCGACGTGCTGACGGTGGATGAATGCGTGGCGGGATTTGTGAACGTGAACGACAAGGCGGCGGGTTGATGACCATGGCAGTGATTCCGATGCTTCCGCTGGGGCCGAAGAAGAAGGTGGCCTTCATTGGCACCGGCGGCACCATGGCCAGCGTGGGCAAGGGCGCGTTGGATACGGTGGACTATGGCAGCACCGGCGAGCTGCTGGACGCGGCGCAGCTGCTGGCGCGCTTCCCCGAGGTACAGCAGGTGGCCGATGTGGTGCCGGCGCCGTTCAGCGCGGTGCCCTCCACCAAGCTGGGCTGGAGCGACTGGAAGGCGCTGGTGCTGCTGATTGAGCGGCTGGTGACTGATGACCCGGCGCTGGCCGGCATTGTGATTGGCCATGGCACCGCAAGCCTGGAGGAGACGGCGTATTTCCTCTCGCTGACGTTGAAGGTGAGCGTGCCGGTGGTGGTGGTGGGCGCGCAGCGGCCGAGCAGCGCCATTTCCACCGATGCGGCGCTGAACCTCATCAACGGCGTGCGCGTGGCGGCGAGCGACGAGGCGCGCGGCCTTGGCGTGCTGGTGCTGCTGAATGACGAGATCCATGCGGCGCGCGAGGTGACCAAGACCTCCACCGGGCGGATGCAGACCTTCCGCAGCCCCGATTTCGGCGCGCTGGGCCATGCCGATGGCGATGCCCTGGCCTGGTACC
>CANFIE010000341.1 GCA_947446625.1 Acetobacteraceae bacterium
ATCCAGCCCGCGCACGAAGGCGCCGGGGCGGCCACCGGGCAGCCGGGCCACGCCGGGGGCGGCATCCACCGCCAGCAGGGCGGCGGCGGCGGCGCGGCTTTCCTCGGTATCGCGCAGGTCATGCAGGCGCATCAGCTCGCGCAGCGCCAGGGCGCCGGGTTCGCCATCCACCACCGAGAGATGGTTGAGCGCGAGGTGCGAGATCAGCTTCCAGGCGCTGCGGTCCTGCAGGGCGGGGCGCAGGGTGGGGGTGGGGGGCGAGATCGCCTCGGCCACCGCTGCCGCCGAGCCGGCGGAGACGCGCAGCCTGGGCTGGCCGCCGCCGAAGGGCAGCAGCGCCGGCAGGTCGCGGTTGCAGCACAGGGCTTCCACCGTCAGCACGCCATCGGCCGGAGCGTTGGGGTCGAAGCCTTCGTCGCGCAGCATCAGCAGGGTTTGCGTGCCGGTGAGCGGTGGCAGGGCGCCGCGGCGGGAGGTGATGAAGTTGACCGCCGAGACTTCCTCACCATGGTCGGTACGGCCGAGGCGGTAGAAGGGCAGCACCTGGCGGCGGCTGCCATCGGCACGGCTCTCGCGCACTTCCTCCACCGCGTACACCTCCAGCGCGGCGGGGCGGCGGGCGTCGGGCATCACCGGCCATTCGGCGCGGGTGCCGTCGAGCGAAATCGGCTCGCAGCGCTGCGGGAACAGGTTGATGGCGGGGGTGCAGCCGAGGGCGAAGCTGTCGGCGGAGACTTCGCGCTCGCGGGCCGGCAGGCTGCGCGAGAGGTAGATGAAGACCTCCAGCTTGTCCTGCTCCTGCACCAGGCTGCGGGCGTCGAGCTTGTCGAGGTCGAGGTAGAGGAACTTCTCGGGGAAGGAGAAGTATTCGGTCAGCAGGCGGTGGCCGGCGAAGGAACGCTGCGGCCAGGGCAGCGCGGCCTCATCGGTCTCGAAGCCGGCGATGCTGAGGCATTCCGGGCCGAGGATGGTGGGGAGCGGGTCGGCGGGGCCATCAGCCAGGGCGATGGAGAGGGTGCTGCTGGCGAGGAGTTCGTACAGCGCCGCCGGCGCATTGCCGGTGCCGCGCAAGTGTAGGCGCAGGCGGTCCAGCCCCAGGCTGGCGAAGGTGACATCGGGCGCGACGGTGCGCAGCGTGAGGCGCAGGCAGGCCACGGCGCCATTGGCGCGCGGGTTGGCGGGGGCGACCAGCGGCAGGCCGGACAGCCGGGCCTGTTCGATGTTGATGGGCCAGAGCGTGACATCATGGCAGGTGCGGAAGCGCACCGGCTCGCCGCGCACTGGCTCGGTTTCCACCAGCAGGCCGCGCGGCACCTGGGCGGGGGTACGCAGTTCGGGGCTGCCAGCCAGGCGCAAGGTGGTCATGGAAGGGACCGGCGCCAGCATTTGCGGCGAGAGCAGTTCGAGCAGCGCATCGGCCAACTCGGGCAACTCGTCGTCAAGCCGGTGCTGCACCCGGGCGGCGAGGAAGGCGACGCCTTCCAGCAGCCGGGCCACGAAGGGGTCGTCCACCGCATCGACCGAAAGGCGTAGGCGGCCGGCCACCTTGGGGAAGGCTTCGGCGAAGGCGGCGGCGTCGCCACGGATGGCGGCGAGTTCGCGTTCGTAATAGGGCAGCAGGGATTCAGACATGCATCAGCCTTCGCGCACGGCGATATCCATGGTGACCGGGCGCAGCGTGGTCTCGAAGCTGATCTGCTCGGGCACCGGGTCGCTGCGCAACACGGCCTCGATGCTGATCTTCAGGGCACGGTCCCAAGGCTCGCGCTGGTCGCTGGGCATTTTGGCCAGGGAAACGCGGATGGCGGTCAGGCGCGGCTCAAACCGGCGGATGGCGGCCTCGACCTCGGCAGCCAGGGATTGGCGCTGCTCCTCATTCGTGAAGCTGCCGGCGGTGGGGTCCGGCACGCCATAGCCCAGCGGTGAGCGGCGCAGTTCCACCATGCCGGCGGGCAGCGGGCGGCGGCGGCGGCGGGCATTCAGCAGGGCTTCCATGTCCCGCCGCACCGCGGTGCGCAGGCGCTCAATGGCCAGCAGGGTGGTTTGCGGCGGGTCGCGCGGGGCGTCGGGGTCCGAGTCCAGCAGGCGGTCCATCAGCGGCAGGCGAATGCGCATGCCGCCGAGCGTGGCGTCATTGTCGCTCATGGCCGGGGTGCCGCTGCCGGGTGCATCAGGTGAAGTGCAGCGCCTCAAGCGCGCTGAGGGCCACGGCATCCTCGCCGGCCAGCAGCAGGCGCTGGCCCTGGCCACGAATGGGGCCGGCCTCGGGGCCAACCCAGTCGGTCTCGCGGCCCAGCCGGTGCAGGGCAGGGGTGGCGGGGTCGGCCCAGGGGTAGATGACGGGCATGAAGACCAGGCCTTCGGTGCCGTCCTTCAGCGTCAGCGTGGTGCGGCGCCAGTAGAGGTCGCGCGGGCGGCGCGGGGCATCGAATTCCAGGCTGGCCAGGCGTTCCACCGGCACCCACATGTAGTCGCCGCCAGCCGTCACCACCTCGATCTGCGGCGCCAGCACGTCGTCCACGTCGCGCAGGTCGTCGAAGCTGGTGCTGACGCCGTCGCGCAGCATGGTGCCGGCCACATGCGGGCGCAGCGCCTCGGCATTGGCGGCGGCGGCGGCGGCGCCCTCGGCGTCTCCCTGCCGGGCCAAGGTGAGGGAAAGCAGCGCGGCGGTTTGCGCCGGGGTGGCGTCTTCGCCCTGGAATTTCGGCGGGCGGCCTTCGCTGAAGACCTGGCGGCGGTCAGCCTCGGCGCGCAGCAGGCGGCGGAATTCCAGCACGGCCGGGGAGGGGTCCTCCAGCAGCACGGCATCCAGCGCACGGTCGGCGCGCTCGGCCTCGCCGTTGAACAGCATGAGCTCGGCCAGCAGCCAGCGCAGGCCGGAATCGCGCGGGGCGGCGCGCACGGCGGCGGTGGCGGCGGCCAGCGCCCCGGTGAGGTCACCGGCCTTGAACAGATCCCCAATGGCGGTCATGCGGCGCTCCTGTTGGCGTCGAGATTGGTAACAAGGCGGAAGGCGGCGCCAACATCATCCAGCTGGTAGTGCGGCTGAAGGTGGATGGTACAGCCGAAGACGCCAGGCTGTCCCGGCTTTTCCGTTACCTGCACCCGGGCATTGCGCAGCGGCTGGCGAGCGCCGGCCTCACCTCTGCCGGAACTGCTGGCACTGGCGAAGCCGAGCAGCCATTGCTGCAGACGGTCCTGGATATCGTCGGCGGTTTTGAAGCTGCCGGTCATTTGCCGACCCATCATCTTGATGCAATGGGCGAAGCGGGAGACGCAGAGCACCGCGTTGAACTGGGCGGAAAGCCGCTGGTTGGCATTGGCGGCATTGGCGGATTCACCCCCCAGCATGCGCGGCGGGCGATGCAGGCTGGGCACGGCGGCGAAGACCGCGTCGGGCATCGCCTCCAGCCCCGCCAGCGGGATAAGGCCGGCTTCGACCATCTGGCGTTCCTGCTCGTCGGTGAAGGCAACCTCTACCGGTGGGCGGGGTGGGGCGCCGGCGAGGTCCGACGGCAAATGCTGCGGGCGCAGGCCGTCCACCACCCCGGCCAGGGCGGTTTCCGAGACCTGGGCGCCGCGGATATCGGCGGGCCAGCCCCAACTGGTGAAGGCGCGGATGACGATGGCGGCGAAGGGATAGACCGCGTTCATCCATAGCCGCGCCTCGGCGGCGCCGGGGTTGGGCAGGAAGCGGAATTGGTCGGCGCGGGAAAGGCTGTCGGCCCAGGGGCCGCGCACCATGGCTCGGGGCGCCAGCACGCCGAGGAAGCGGGTGTCGTCGCGCTCCTGCAGGCCGCGCCAACGGCGGCGCTCGGGCAGGCGCATCGGCTCAGTGGGGTCCAGCGCCGGGTTGAGCTCGTTGAAGCTTTCCAGCCCGAGCAGTGCCGGGTGCCCGGCGACCACGGTGGGGGAGAAGGCGGCGGCGGCGACAGCGGCCAGGCCATCCAGCCCGGCGATGTCATCGGTGGGGCTGCCGGGGCCGGGGGTGGGGCGCAACTCCCAGTCGCCGCAGAGCAGGCCGAAGGGCTCGCCACCAGGGGTGCCGAACTCGTCCTCGTAAACCTTTTTGAACAGCTGGCTCTGGTCGAACTCGGTGGCGCGCTCGAAGTCGCGGCACAGCTCGGCCCAGCGGAGTTGCAGCATGCGCACGCGCACCTTGGCGCCAGGCGGCACGCGGGAGCAGAGCCAGGAGAGGCCGCGCCAGGAGCTTTCCAGCCGGCGCAGGCGCTCGGCCGCCAGCAGGGCTTCCAGTTGCGCGCTCAACAGGCGGTCCAGCGCGGCGATGTCGCGGTCTACCGCGTCCTCCAGCCGGTTGATCGCCAGGCGGCGGGTGCTGGGGGTGTTGTCATGCGCCAGCAACTCGGCCAGGGCGGCTTCGCCGAACCATTGCCGCAGTGCCATGGCAGCCGAGTTTTCTACGATGAAGTCGGCCAGGGCCGCGCTGGCTTCCGCGGCCTTGGCGCCAAAAAAGGCACCGGATGTGACCGGCACCCGCAGAGCGGGCATGGCATCCGTGCTGGAAGCCGCCATGCCGCCCTGCCGTTCCGCTTGCTACTGCTTCTGCGGAATGCGCGCGACCATGCGCAGGGAGGTGGTGAGTTCCTCCATCTGCAGCCACGGACGCAGATGCGCGACCGCGTTGTAGGAGCCCGGCTTGCCGGGGATTTCCACAACCTCGATCTTGGCTTCGCGCAGCGGGTACTTGGCCTTCATTTCCGGGCCGGCGCTGGCATTGCCGTTGACGTAGTTCTTGATCCAGCGGTTCAGCCAGGCGGCGCAGTCCGACGCCTCCATGAAGGAGCCGATCTTGTCGCGGCCCATCACCTTCAGGAAGTGGGCGAAGCGGCTGGTGGCCATCAG
>CANFIE010000342.1 GCA_947446625.1 Acetobacteraceae bacterium
TGATGGGCGCATTTCGTGCTCTATAACTATTTGAAACTAGAGCAAGAAATCCGTTCTGATGATTCCATCAGAACGGATATTGCTCTAGTGTCTGATCGTCGCCGGTGGAATCACCGGCGGCGTGAAGCAGCCACTCGAAAAATGCCCAGCGTCCGACAGACGCTGGCACCCGCCCCACCAGTCCTGGCTCACAGGCTGCGGTTGGCCCGTGCCAGCACCGCCTCGAACAGCACCTGGCAGCCAGCCGCCGCTTCCTCGGGCTCAATGCTCTCCGCCTCATTGTGCGAAAGCCCGTCCTTGCACGGCGTGAAGATCATCGCCGTGGGAATGCTGCGCGAAACATACACCGCGTCATGCCCGGCGCCGCTGATGATCTTGCGCGCCGGATAGCCCAGCTTCGCCGCCGCCTGTTCCACCAGCGCCACGCAGCCGGCGTCAAACGGCTGGTGCGGAATGCGGAACAGCTCGGTCAGCTTCAACTCAATGCCGCAGTCGCGCGCGATGAAGCCGGCCTCACGCGGGAATTGCGCCGCCAGCTTCTCAATCTCGGCGGTGTCGGGGTGGCGGAATTCCACGCTGAACCGCACTTCGCCAGGCACCACGTTGCGGCTGTTCGGGATCACCTGCATGTAGCCCACGGTGCCGCGGCCATCATCGCCGCGGGCGCGCATCATGCGGTCCACCAAATCCACAATCCGGCTGGCGCAAACCAGCGCATCCTTGCGGGTGCTCGGCGGCGTGGTGCCGGCATGGGCATCCTGGCCGATGCACACGGCGTCGAACCACACCTGCGCCTGCGCACCGGTGACCACGCCGATCAGCTTTTCCTCTTTCTCCAGGATCGGCCCCTGCTCGATATGCAACTCGAAATAGGCATCGGCCGGGAAGGGCTTGGCCGGCACATCGCCTTTGTAGCCAATGGCGTCCAGCGCCTCGCCCACCGTCACGCCGTCCACATCGGCCAGCGCATAGGTCTGGTCCACCGGGTACACCCCGGCCCAGGCGCCGCTGCCCATCAGGCTGCGGCCAAAGCGGCTGCCTTCCTCATCGGTCCAGTTGATCAGCTCAATCGGCGCCTCGGTCTGGATGTTCAGGTCATGCAGGCTGCGCATCACCTCCAGCCCGGCAATCACCCCCAGCGCGCCGTCGAACTTGCCGCCCGAGGGTTGGCTATCAAGGTGGCTGCCCATCAGCACCGGGGCGCGGCTGGGGTCGCGGCCCTCGCGTCGGGCGAACATGTTGCCCATGGCATCCACCCGCACCACCAGGCCCAGCGCCTCGCACCAGGCCTTGAACTGGTCCCGCCCGCGCTTGTCCACGTCGGTCAGGGTCAGGCGCTTCACGCCGCCCTTGGGCGTGGCGCCAAAGCTGGCCATGTCCATCAGGCTGTCCCACAGCCGCTTGGGGTCAATGCGCTGGTTGGTGCCGCTGGGGGTGCTGCTGCTCATGCCGATGCCATTCGTCTTGCGGAACTGAAGTGGCTATTATGGGCCGGGCGGCGACGAGGTGCCATGTGTCAGAACACCCAAATGACGATTTGCCCCGTCCTGCCTGGCTGGGCCCCACCCGGCTGGGCCTGGGGCTGGCGCAGGGCCTGGCGCTCTACGCCCTGTGCAACGGGCCCACGCCGCCACCGGTGCTGGGCGCCATTCTGCTGCTGGTGTTCAGCCTGGTGCCGCCGCTGGTGGTAGCGGCGCTGGGCCATATGCGTGGGGTTTTCCTCGGCTTCTGGGCGCTGGCGACGGTAATGGTGCTCTCAGCCATGGGGCTGCATGCCGGGCTGGGCCAGCCCCGCACCGAAGCCGTGACCGGCCTGGTCTGGCTGCCCCTGGCGGTGCTGCCGGCGCTGTTCGTGGCGCACAATCTGGCCGCCGCCGCCGAGGCCGCGCAGCGCCCGCGCGCGCCCTACACCGCCTATTTCGACCTGGCCTGGAAAACCGGGCTGCAATTTGCCCTGGCTGGGCTGTTCTGCGGCCTGTTCTGGCTGCTGCTCAAGCTGGGGGCGGCGCTGTTCAGCCTTATTGGCATCGATGGGCCGCAGACCCTGTTGGGCAAGCCCTGGTTCGCCCTGCCGCTCACCGGCGCCACCTTCACCCTTGGCGTGCACCTGGCCGATGCCCGCGCCAGCCTGACTCGCGGCCTGCGCGTGCTGCTGCACAATGTGCTGGCCTGGCTGCTGGTGCTGCTGGCGCCCATCGTGCTGGCCTTTCTGCTGGCGCTGCCCTTCACCGGGTTGGCGCCGCTTTGGGCCACGAAGCACGCGGCGGCGCTGCTGCTGGCCACGGCGGCGGTGCTGGTGCAGCTCATCAACGCCGCCTACCAGGATGGCACCGCCCTGCCGCCCCGCGTCATGGCCTGGGCCGGGCGGGTGGCGGCGCTGGTGCTGGTGCCGCTGGTGGCGCTGGCCGGCTGGGCGCTGGCGCTGCGCATTGGCCAGTACGGCCTTACCCCGCAGCGCGTGCTGGCTGGTGCCGCCACGCTGCTGGCCGCCGGCTATGCGCTGGGCTACGCCGCCGCCGCGCTGCGCCCAGGCCGCTGGCTGGCGGGGCTGGAACCAACCAACCTGCTGGCCGCCCTGGCCGCCGTGCTGGTCACCATCGGCCTGCTCACCCCGCTGGCGGACCCCTACCGCCTGGCGGTGGCCAACCAACTGCGCCGGCTGGACACGGGCCGCACCAGTGCCGAGGCCTTTGACTATCAATTCCTGCGCTTCAGCGCCGGGCGCCACGGCACCGCTGCGCTGGCCGCCCTGGCCCAGCGCAGCACCGGGCCTGAGGCCCAGGCCATCGCCAGCCATGCCCGCGCCGCCCAGCAACAGCAGGACCGCTATGCCGGCACGGGCCCGCCCGAGCCCGCCCAGTGGCGCATCACCCTCTACCCTGCCGGCACCCCGCTGCCCGAGGCCCTGGCCCGCCGCGTTCAGCAGGCCACCCAGGCCGACCGCCTGGGCCGCCTCGGTCCCTGCTTCACCGGCCGGCAACTCTGTGAGGCCTTCCACCTGGACCTGGATGCCGATGGCATGCCGGAATTGGTGATTCTGCACGGCCATATTGGCGCGGTGTTCCAGCAGGTGGCCGATGGCTCGCTGCGCGTGCTGGGTGGGCTGGATGTGCCCTGGTGCGGCTCCGAGCCCGATGCCCGCCGCCGCGAGGCACTGCGCCAGGGCCAGTTTCGCCGCGTGGCCCCGGCCTGGCAGGATATTGAACTGGGTGGCCTGCGCCTGCGCCTGGCCGAGAACTGCCCGCCGCCCTGAGGCGCCTTCAAGCAGCCGGCAGAAAGCCGGATTGCCGCAGCCGCGCCTGCCCCTCCGGCCCCAGCAGCCGGTGCAATAGCGCCTGCGCACTCGGGCGGTCGGTGCAGCGGGTGGCAATGGCGCCGGCATAGGCGGTCACCAGGTTCACGCTGTCGGGCAGCAGCCCCACCAGCGCTACGCCAGGCACCGCCAGAATCTCGCTTGCCTGGGCCAGTACCAGGGTGCTGCGCCCGGCCGCCACGGCCTCGGCCGCCGCCATGCCGTGGTGGGTCAGCATGCTGCGCGGGGCCATGTCGGTACCAATCCCCATGGCGTCCATCATGCGCAGCACATGCACGCCAAGCGGGGTACCAGTGGGGTCGGCATAGGCCACGCCGGGGGCAGCCAGCAGCGCCTGCTTCAACTGCTCGGGGGTGGCAATCTCGGGCCGAGGCGCCCCGGCCCGCACGCCCAGGCCAATCCGCATCCGGCCCAGTTCCACAATGCTGGTGCCATCCACCAGCCCTGCCGCGGCCATGGCCGCCAATTGCCGGGCGCTGTTCAGCACCAGGTCGGCCCGTTCGCCGTCGCGCAGGCGCCGGCCCAGGGCACCGGGGTTGGCCACCACCAAATCCACCGTGCGCCCGGTATCGGCGGTAAAGCCCCGAATCACGTCATGCGTCGAGGCATACATGGCGCCAGCGCAGAGCACGCGCAGCCCCACCGGCTGCACGCCGCGGGCAGGCGCTGCAACCAATATGGCCGCGCTGGCCAACAGGCCACGCCGCAGGAGGCAATGAATAGCCACGCCTTGTCAGGTCTCCTCGTCCCGGCCTGGTGGATCGACCCTGTGCCCGGCAGCGCCGATTTCGGCTGCTTCCCCACCGAGCGGGGGAAATATACGCTGTTGGCTTCGGCAGGCCAATGGAATGTCACCCGGCATACCGGCCCGCCCCAGCCAAGGAGACCTCCGCAATGGCCCATGCAATGCCCGGCGCAGCCGCCGCGCCCGCCCTGTTGCGCAACACCGCGCTGGACGCCGACGCGGTGCGCCAGGCCCGAGTGGACCTGGCCGCCTGCTTCCGCATGGCCGGGCGCATGGGCCTGCATGAGGGCATCTGCAACCATTTGAGCTTTGTAGTCCCGGGCCGCGACGACCTGTTCCTGGTCAACCCCTATGGCTGGGCGTTTTCCGAGATCACCGCCTCGCGCCTGCTGATCTGTGACTTCGATGGCAATGTGGTGGCCGGAGACGGTGTGCCCGAGGCCACCGCATTCTACATCCATGCCCAGGTGCACAAGCACCAGCCCCGCGCCAAGGCGGCTTTCCACACCCATATGCCCAACGCCACGGCGCTGGCCATGCTGGAAGGCCCGCCTTTGGTCTGGGCCGGGCAGACCGCGCTGAAATTCTATGGCCGCACCCTGGTGGACGAGGACTACAACGGCCTGGCGCTGGACAACACCGAGGGCGAGCGCATCGCCAAGGCGCTGGGCGATGCCGAGATCGTCTTCATGAAGAACCACGGCGTCATGGTGCTGGGCGGCACGGTGGCCGAGGCCTGGGACGACCTGTACTACCTGGAACGCGCCTGCGAGGTGCAGCGCCTGGCCATGCA
>CANFIE010000343.1 GCA_947446625.1 Acetobacteraceae bacterium
AATTCAGCGGCGGCATCGGCAATGGCGGTGGTCTGCTCCTCGGTATTGATGACCGGCACGGTGATCTCATTCCACAGCAACTCCGCCGTGGCGCCGAAGCCGGCGGCAATGGCGGTGGCCAAGGCCTGCATGCGGTCCCGCACCAGGGCCATGGTTTCCACCTTGTAAGTCCGCACCGTACCCATCAGGTGCACCCGCTCGGGGATGACATTGTAGGCTTGGCCGGCGGTGAAGCCGGTGGTGCTGACCACGGCGGTATCAATCGGCGCCACGTTGCGTGCCACGATGCTCTGGAAGGCGGTGACGATCTGCGCGCCGACCACCACCGGGTCCACCGTGCTCTCCGGCCGGGCACCATGCCCGCCCTTGCCGTGGATGTGAATGTCCCAGAAGGCCGCACCGGCCATCATCGCGCCAGCACGAATGCCGAACTTGCCCACGGCCAGCCCAGGCCGGTTGTGCAGGCCATACACCTCATCGCACGGGAAGCGCTGGAACAGCCCGTCATTCAGCATGGCCAGTGCGCCGCCACGGCCTTCCTCGGCGGGTTGGAAGATCAGGTTGACCGTGCCGTCGAAGTTCTTCGTCTCGGCCAGGTATTTCGCCGCGCCCAGCAGCATGGTGGTGTGGCCGTCATGCCCGCAGGCATGCATTAGGCCGGGCTTGGTGCTGGCATGGCCAAAGGCGTTTTCCTCGCTCATCGGCAGTGCGTCCATATCGGCGCGTAGGCCAATGGCGCGGTTACCGTTGCCGTTGCGCAGCACGCCCACCACGCCGGTAACGCCCACACCGGTATGCACTTCGTAGCCCATCGCGGTCAGGCGCTCGGCCACCAGCGCCGCCGTGCGAGTCTCCTCCAGCCCCAACTCGGGGTGCATGTGGAAATCGTGGCGCCATTCGGTCAACTCAGGCTGCCAGGCGCGAATGCGGTCAACGGGGTTGGTCATGGCTTGTCTCCCTTCCGTGCGGCAGCCAGCGCGATGGCCTCACGCAGCACGGTCATGTCTCCGATATGGTTGGCCAGCAGCAGCACCAGCCGGGCATCCAGCCGGCGAGACGTTGCTTCATCCAGGTCACGATGCGCTGCCATCAGCGCTTCGTATAGCGCGTCGGGGTCGCTCAGGCGTGGTTCGGTCTGCAAAGCCATGGTCAATATCCCAAGGCGCGGCGATGCGCGGCGGCAATCTCGGCGGTACTCGGCATGTGCCAGCGTGCGGCCAAGTGCTGGTCAGGCCGCAGTAGCAGGCAGTCGCCCGGCCGAGCATCGTAGCGCTGCGCGGCAAGGCCAGCATGGTCCCATAAGGTGGCGGGCTGTTCGCTATCACGCACCACCACCGAGGTAATGCCGACAGGCAGCGAGGTCGGCGGATCACCGAAGCAGAGTAGGCAGAAGCCGCCATCGGCACTGATGTGGCGGAGTAGCCAATCGGCTTGGCCGGCGTGCATCACCGGGGCATCCGGCGCTGGTGCGCCCAGGGGAAGCGCTGCCGGCGTGCTGGGTGTGGCCAGCGTGGAATCGCCGAGTATGGCAGGCCGGGAAAGTCGGCCAGAATTTACCAGGGGGCGAGCGAAGGCATGGGCCTCGGCCAGTTCCAGCACCGCATCGCGGTAGGCCCGTGCCGCTTGATTTTTTGGGGTGATGAAATCCGTGGCGCGGGTGCTGTTGAGGATATTCTCATCCGTCGCCGGAATGCGCTCAGTGTCATAGCTGTCCAGCAGGCTCTCGGGCGCCGCGCCCCGCAGTACCGCCGCCAACTTCCAGCCGAGATTGTCCACGTCCTGCACGCCGCCATTGCCGCCACGGGCACCGAAGGGTGAGACCTGATGCGCGCTGTCTCCGGCGAACAGGATGCGGCCGTGGCGAAACTTCTCCAGCCGCCGGCAGCGGAAGGTATAGACGCTGACCCATTCCAGCGAGAATTCGGGCGCAGGCCTGCCGGTCGCACCCTCCAGCATGGCCTTGACCCGCGCCGTTACCTTCTCCGGCGCTTTCTCCGCCTCGGGGTCAGCGTCCCACCCCAGTTGAAAGTCGATGCGCCAGACATTGTCGGGTTGCTTGTGTAGCAGCACGGACTGGCCTGGGTGGAAGGGTGGGTTGAACCAGAACCAGCGCTCGGCCGGAAAATCGGCGTGCATCACCACATCGGCAATGAGAAAGCGGTCGCGGAAGACCTGACCGAGGAAGGGTAGGGCCAGGGCTTCTCGCAGCGTGCTGCGGGCACCGTCGCAGGCCAGCAGCCATTCGGCCTGCATGCGGTAGTCACCGGCCGGAGTGCTCAATCGCAGCAGGGCGCCATCGGCGCGGCTTTCCACGCCGGCCACGCGGGTTTTCCAGCGCATATCCACCAGGCCGCTCGCTGCGCAGGCCTGCACCAGCCACTCCTCGGCATAGTATTGCTGCAGATTGACGAAGGCCGGGTATTCATGCCCCAGTTCGGGCAGCAGGTCGAAGCCATAGGCCTCACGGTCCTGGAAGAACACCCGGCCGCGCGACCAGGTCACCCCCTTCTCAAGGAAGCGTTTGCCCAGGCCCAGGCGGCCATAAATCTCCAGCGTGCGTTTGGCCCAGCATATGGCGCGGGAACCGGTTGAAACCGTGTCGTCCTCGTCCAGCACCACACTGGCGATGCCGCGCCACGCCAGTTCCAGCGCCATTGTCAGCCCAACCACACCGCCGCCGGCAATCACCACGCGCTGGCCTTCGGGCCCGGCGGCATGCAAAGCCGCGGGAAGCTGAAACTCGTAGCGCGGGTTCTGGTAGGTCGAGGTCATGGCGCTTTCATATCGGCGACGGCTTCTGCCGCTGTGTAGAGTATGGCCGTACCGGGCCCGATCGCGCTAGGCTCGGGCTGCCAAATCACTGGAGGTCTCGCATGCTTCGTCGCACCCTGATGGCCGCACTGGTTGTTGGCCTAGGCCTTGGTATGGCGCCCCAGGCAAGGGCCCAGGCGCCGAGCAATGATCCTTCCTTCCGCATCGTCAACAGCACGAGGCATGTGGTGAATGAGGTCTATGCCTCTCCCGCCAGTGCCCGGGACTGGGGCCAGGACAGGTTGGGCAACGACACCATCGCCGCTGGCGCCAACTTCATCGTCCGCCTGCCGGCCGGCGACTGCACCTATGATGTGCGCATCGTCTATCAGGGCGCGCTGGCCGAGGAACGCCGCCGCATCAACACCTGCAACATCACGGACCTGACCTTGCCCATGGTGGCAAATGCCCCGGTTCAGTCAGCCCAGCCTGGCACTCAGGCCCCGCCGCGTGCGCCGCTGCAGCAGCAGGCCCGCCCGGCACAGCCAAGCGGCCCGCAGACTGGCAACCCCAGCTTCAACCTGGTGAACCAGAGCACCCGAGTTATTGAGGAGTTCTACGCCTCGCCCGGCAGCGCGCGGGACTGGGGCCAGGACCGACTTGGCGACGATACGGTTCAGCCGGGGCAGAACTACGCCATCCGCCTGCCGCAGGGCGAGTGCATCTACGACCTGCGCGCGGTCTTCCAGGGTGGTGGCAACCAGGAACGCCGTGGCGTGAATACCTGCACGCTGGACAACTACGTGGTGCGGTAAGGCCTTGGCTGGCGCGGGGGCAGGTGTCCCCCGCGCCGCCGGCTTCAGGCTGCCTTGGCGTTGATGGCCTTCCACACCACTTCGGGCGTGGCAGGCATGTCGATATGGGTTACGCCGTAATCGCTCAGCGCATCCACCAGGGCGTTCATCACTGCCGGCGGGCTGCCCACAGCACCGGCCTCGCCCGCGCCCTTCACCCCCATGGGGTTGGTTTCGCAGGGTATTTCCATCAGCTCGACATCGATCTCTGGCAGGTCGGAGGCGCGGGGCAAGGCGTAGTCCTGGAAGCTGGCGCTCAGCATCTGACCGCTTTCCGGGTCGAAGGCGGTGCGCTCGAGGACTGCCTGGCCAAAGCCCTGCGCCACGCCGCCATGCACCTGGCCGCGCACAATCATCGGGTTCAGCGCGTGGCCCACATCATCCACCACCGTATATTTGGCAATGGTGATAAGGCCCGTCTCGGGGTCCACCTCGACCTCAGCCGCGTGGCAGCCGTTGGGGAAGGTATGGCTCTTGATATCCGCCACTTCCGCCGCGTCCAACTGCGTGGCAGCGGTGTTGCCGGCGGCCAGGGCACGGTGCTGCGCCGCTGCCAGATCGAGAATGTTCACCGCCTTGTCGGTGCCCACCACACTGAACGTGCCCTTAGTAAACTCAATATCCACCGGCGCCGCTTCCAGGTGCTCGCTGGCAGCCTGCTTGCCCTTCTCGATCACCGTGGCGGTGGTGACGAGAATGGCCTGGCCTTCCGAGTAAAGGCTGCGTGCGCCGCCTGTGCCGCCACCGGTCGGGATCAGGTCGCTGTCGCCCTGCAGGATGCGGATCTTCTCTACCGGAATGCCCAGTTCGAAGCTGGTCATCATGGCGTAGGCCGTCTCATGCCCCTGGCCGGTGGACTGCGTGCCCACCAGCACATCCACGAAGCCATCGGCGGCGAAGCGAACCTCGGCGCGCTCGGTCGGGGCGCCGCCGGTGGCTTCAAGGTAATAGGCCAGGCCGATGCCACGCTTCTTGCCTTGCGCCGCCGAAGCCGCGCGTCGGGCAGCGAAGCCGGCCCAGTCCATCCGCTTCAGCGCTGTCTCATACACCAGGGCGAAGTCGCCGCTATCGTAGCGCTGGTCCATGGCGGTGGTGAAAGGCATGGCGCTCTGCGGCACCATGTTGCGGCGGCGGAGATCGGCGCGGTCCAGCTTCAGCTCGGCCGCGGCAGCGTCGATCAGGCGCTCAACCACGTAGTTGCTCTCGGGCCGCCCGGCA
>CANFIE010000344.1 GCA_947446625.1 Acetobacteraceae bacterium
CCATCGGCCAGGGTGGCGTAGAGCGCCACCATGTCGCGCAGGGTTTCCCCGGCGCCGCCCAGCGCCAGGGGCAGCGCGGCATCGGCGCCCGGCGGCAGGCGCGGCGGTGCCCCGGCGGCCTTCAGCGCCGAGGCGAAGCGCAGTGGCCCCACCTCATGCAGCAACGCCACGGCGGGCAGGTTCAGCGATTGGCGCAATGCCTCGGCCACGGTGATGCGGCCGGCGAAACCACGGTCGAAATTCTCGGGTGCGTAGCCGCCGAAGCGGCGGGGCAGGTCGTCCAGCAGCGTGCCGGGCTGGGCGGCGCCGGCCTCGAAGGCCATGGCGTAGAGCATGGGCTTCAACGCCGAACCGGGCGAGCGCACGGCGCGGGATAGGTCCAGCGCACCGGCGCGGGCTTCCTCGCCAAAGGCGCCGCCCACCAGGGCGCGCACTTCCCGGGTGGGGAATTCGGCCACCATCATGGCCAGGGCCACGCGGGGCGGCAGGCGTTGCAGGGCTTCGGCGGCCAGGGTTTCCAGCCCGCGTTGCAGGGCGGCGTCCAGCGTGGTGCGGGTGGTGGCGCCGGGGGCGGAGCGCGCCATCTCGCGTGAAAAATGCGGCGCCAGATGCGGCAGGCGCTGGCGGCTGGCGGGGACCGGGGCGGCCAGGGCCAGTTCCAGGTCCGCCGCGCTGATGCCACGGGCGCCGCGGGCGCGGGAGAGCAGCACGGCATTGCGGGCGGCCTCGGCGGCGGCGGGGTGGCGGTCGGGCCGGGTGCGTTCGGGGCGGCGGGGAATGGCGACCAGCAGCGCGGCCTCGGCGGCATCCAGCTGCGCCGCCGGGCGGCCGAACCAGGCCAGGGCGCCGGCACGCATGCCTTCCAGGTTGCCGCCCTGGGGTGCCAGGGTCAGCCAGATGCCGAGGATTTCCGCCTTGGAGTAGCGCCATTCCAGTTGCAGGGCGCGGGCAATCTCAATGGCTTTGCTGCGCAGGGTGCGGGGCCGGGGTTCCAGCAGGCGGGCGGCCTGCATGGTAAGGGTGGAGCCGCCCGAGATGATGTGCCCGGCACGCAGCCATTGGAAGGCGGCGCGAGACAGCGCCACGGGGTCCACGCCGGGGTGCCAGTAAAAGCGCCGGTCCTCGGCGGCCAACAGCAGGTCCAGCAGATGGGGCGGTACGTCGGCAGTGGCGGTGCGCAGCCGCCAGACGCCGCCGGGGGCGGGCAGCATGCTCAGCGGGCGGCCGGCATGGTCCTGCACTTCGGTCGCGTGGCTGGCCAGCCGCGCCAGGTTGGGCGGCAGGGCGCGGTCCAGCGTCACCAGCCCCAGCAGCAGGGCCAGGGTGGCGGCGGCGGGCCGGCGCCAGCGTTGCCGCAGGCTCCGGCCTGGTTTGAGAGCCTGCTTCACCGCTCCGGCGATGCCGCCTGCATGGGTCAGGCTCTAACGCCGGGGCGCGGAGCCGGCCGGGGCCGGGCGGGCCGGGGCCGGCGCCGGGGTGGCGGGCAGCGGCGCGTCGGCCGCCACCACCTGCACCCGCTGGGTGGCACCCCGGGCGAACACCGCCGGGCGGTACATATCCGCCAGGTTGGCGCCCGGAAGCTCAAACCGGCCGATGGTCACGGCGCGCAGCTTCACCGCCAGACGGAAGGCCGGGGCTTCGGCATTCAGTGGCAGGGCGGCGGCGTAGCGGTCATCGGTGGCGGGGCTGGCGGTGGGGGCGGTGAGCTCGCCCAGCCAGGGCATGCCCGGCACCGTACCGGCGGCCAGCGCGCCCACAATCTCCCAGCCTGCGGGCAGGCCCTGCTGCACCAGCGCCTGATGGGCGTCGCGCGTGTCGGCCCGGCCTTCCAGCAGCAGGGTGAAGACCTGGTTCTGCCGCAGCGTGCCGGGGTTCAGCGGCTTGCCCTCGGCGTCGAAGAAGCTGCGGGTCAGCCGCATGCCGGCATTGGCGGCGGGCGGGACTTCCTTCAGCACGCCGGTCACGGCCATGCTTTCCCACACCGGGGCGCGGCCGGCATTGCGCAGCCGGGCCGGGCCGTCCAGCGGCAGGGTCACGCGGAAGCCGGCGTTTTCCACCGGGCGGCCGTTCAGCCCCAGTTGCGGCGGCACGCTGTCTCGGCCCAGCACATGGGCGGCGGCCACGGCCCAGCCCTGTTCCTGGGTGTTGCTGCCGGCGGGGGTGAACTCCACCCCCGGCAGTCGGCCGACCACGGCGGGCAGCCGGTCGGCCAGCACGCCGCTTTCCTTCAGCAGCATGGCTACGGCCAGGGCGTCTCGCTGCATGGTGCCGTAGTCGTAGTTCCAGCTGCGCCGGGCCGGGGCGGCCAGGGCGGCGGCGAAGGCGGTGGCGGCGCGGTCGCGGTCTCCACCACGGGAAAAGGCGCTGCCCAGCTGCGCCTTGGCCAGCGGGGTGGGCAGGCGGTCCAGCTGTTCCAGCAGGCGGCGGGCGGCGCCCAGGCGGTGGCGCCCTGCCATGCTGAGCACATGCAGCCGATAGGCCTGGGCGGCGCGTTCCTCGGGCGTATCCACGGTGACGGATTCCACCTCGCCCAGCAGGTGCTTCAGCGCATCCTCCAGCGCGGCTTCCGGCACGGCGGCGCCGGCGGTGCGGGCGCGCAGCAGGGCTTCCACGGCATAAGCGCTCAGCCAGGTCTCGGCTTCCCCGCCCGAGGACCAGAGGCCGAAGGCGCCGTCAAACCGCTGCTTGGCCAGCACCGATTCCACGCCACGCTGCAACAGCCCGGCGCGGTTCTGGCTTTCCGGATAGGCGGCAAAGGCCAGCAGGCGCGAGGAAGACTGTTCCAGGCAGGCGAAGTTGTACTGCTCCAAGGCGCGCAGCATGCCGGCCACATCGTATCGGTTGGCGCCGCCGACCGTGACGCTGGCCAGCCAGGTGCCGGGGATGAAGCGGTCCAGCGGCGGGGTGAGCGTGACCTCGCGGCCCGATGCCAGTTCCGCCGCCGCCACTTCCGTGACCACCGGCCGGGCGCTACGCACGGTGATGCGATATTCATGCGTGGCGCTGAAATTGTTGGGGCCGGTGACGGCCAGTTGCAGCACGCCCTGGCCCACGCCGGTGGCGCGCAGCGCGCTGGCCGGGCCGCCGCGGGCGCCGGGCGCCAGGGTCAGCGCGTGGCGGGCCGGGCCGGCCAGGGCAATGGCGCCCTGGGCGGTCAGCGTGGCCACCACCTCGCCAGCCGGCAGGTCCAGATTGTGCAGCAGCAGGGGCAGGGTGGCTTCGTCACCCGGCGCCAGGAAGCGCGGCAGCAGCGCCTCGGCCACCACCGGGTCGCGTACCGTCATCGGCTTGGCGGCGGCGCCAGTGCGGCTGCCGGCCCAGGCCACGGCCATCAGCCGCAATTCGCCGGCAAAGTCAGGGATATCGAGCGTGACGCTGGCGCTGCCATCGGCGGCGACGCGCACCGGGCCGCTGAAGAGGGCCACGGTGCGCTGCGGAATCTCCAGGCTGCCGAAGCCTTCCAGCCCGTCGCCACCCTGGCGCAGCGTGGCGCCCTCGGCGTCGGTCGGCGGGATCAGCCGGCCGTAATCGTCGCGGATATCCACGCCCAGGCGGCGCTTGCCCATGAAATGGGCCACCGGGTCGGGCGTGGCGAAGTTGGTGAGGCGCAGGATGCCTTCATCCACCGCCGCCAGGGTGAGCATGGCGCCCTCGCCGGCATTGGTGAGCTTCACCGGAATGGTGACGCGCTGGCGCGGCAGGATGCGGGCCGGGCTTTCAATGGCAATGCCAATGCGCCGGCTGTCTGGCGCCAGTTGCAGCCAGGTGAGGCCGAGCGCGCGGCCCGGGGCGTTGCGTGCCTCGCCAGGGCGGAACAGCGTGACGGCCACATAGGCGCCGGGGCCCCAGGCGGGGTCCACCGGCAGGGTGATCTCGGTGCCGGCGGCGGGCACTTCCACGTCGCGCAGGCTGACCAAGGTGTCGGTCAGCACCGCCACGCTGGCGATGCCGGCGAAGGGCGCGGCGATGCGGATGCGGGCGGTTTCGCCCGGGTTGTACTGGCGCTGGTTGGCCGAGACATCCACCTTGTCCGGCACTTCGGCATTGGCGCTGGGCGCCCAGCCGCTGCGGAAGCGGTAGCTGGTGATGGCCAGGCCGCCGGGCTCGGTCACTTCCAGCCGGTAGCGGCCGAAGGGCAGGCGGCGGCTGTAGCGCGCCGGGGCGGTGGCGGTGGGGCGGATTTCGGTGCTGTCCACCGCTTCGTCGGTCCACACCGTTTCATAGCGGGCCAGGCTGCGGCGCATCACCAGGCGCCAATTCGGGCGTTCCCGCACCAGGCGCAGGCGCAGCGTGGCGGCG
This sequence comes from Acetobacteraceae bacterium, assembly GCA_947446625.1. Classification (GTDB taxonomy): domain Bacteria; phylum Pseudomonadota; class Alphaproteobacteria; order Acetobacterales; family Acetobacteraceae; genus CAIMOR01. Next base: position 4,300 of record CANFIE010000344.1, read on the forward strand.
CTGGGCTGCTGCTGGGCGTTGAGCGCGATGATCTCGAAGCCAGCCTCGGCATCGGCGTCAATCGCGTCATCGGCAAAGCCGGGCTTCACGCCGATCAGGCGCGGCTGCGCCTGCACCGAAAGCGCCATCTGCGTGCGCGAGGCGCGGCCGCCGGGTTCATTGACCGAAACGGCCAGTTCGGCCCGCAGCGGGCGGGTGGTGTCCGGCGTTTTTTCCAGCTGCACCGGAATGATGCCGAGGCCCTGGGCGTTGAGCGCGGCAATCTCGATCTGTTGCTGGTCGGGGGCGAATTGCTCATCCACCGCGCCGAAGACATGGCCGGGGAAGGCTTCCAGCCCGCGCATGGCGCGCAGGCGCAGCTCGGCGCTGCCGGTCAGCCCCGCCGCCGGGGCACCGTACAGGAAGCGGGCGGTGAGCGGGATGTTCAGCGTGGCATTGGGCAGCAGCGGGCCGGAGGCGGGGCCGGCGGTCACTTCCAGCCGCTCGGGCACGAAGGCATCC
>CANFIE010000345.1 GCA_947446625.1 Acetobacteraceae bacterium
GAAGAAGTCCATCGTCTGCGGCGCCTGCACCGGAAACAGCGGCTTCGGCGTGGTGCCAATGGTCTGCACAAAACAGTCATGCAGCGTCGCATGCGCGCTGGCCTTGTCGCCATCCACGCTCACCACCAGCATGTCGTCACGCCGAATGCGCGTCGCCCATGACGAAAACACCTCCCCCACCGTGCCGTTCTCAAACTCCACAATGGCGCGAACCTCGTCCTCCACATCCACGTCATAGGGCTGGTGCTGCTCATCCCAGCGCTTCGGCTGCGCGGTGTTGATGCGCGCCGTCACCGCCGTCGGCCGGCCGAACAAATGCTCAATCACGTAGCGCCAGTGCGGAAACATATCCAACACCAGCCCACCGCCCAGCGCCTTCTTGTAGTTCCAGCTGGTGCGCTGCGCCGGAATATGCTCGCCATCGAACACCCACCAGCCAAACTCCAGCCGCATGCCATGGATCTTGCCGAAATAGCCCATGTCCAGCAGCGTCTTCAGCTTGGCCAGGCCGGGCAGGTAGATCTTGTCCTGCATCACCGCATGGCTCACGCCCGCGGCCTCGGCGGTATCCCGCAGCGCCAGCACCTCGGCCAGCGTCTCGGCCACCGGCTTTTCCAAGTAGATATTCTTGCCCGCTGCAATCGCCCGCCGCGCCAGTTCCACCCGGTTGCCGCCATAGGCGCACTCGAAGAACAGCGTGTCCTCCTTATTCGCCAAACAAGCGTCCAGATCGGTGCTCCACCGCTTCACCCCCAGCCGCGCGGCCAGCGCCGCCATCTTCTCGGGGTTGCGGCCCAGCAAAATCGGGTCGGGCATCAGCCGGTCGCCATTGGCCAGCGGCAAGCCGCCCTCGGCGATAATCGGCAGCAGGCTGTTCAGCAAATGCTGCGTGGTGCCAATGCGGCTGGTGGCACCATGCATGATGATGCCAAGGCGTTGCGTGGCCATGCGTCTCTACTCCGGGCGATGCAGCACGGGGGCCGTGCGGGTATAAGTGCGGCGGCCGCGCTTGTAGGCACACAGCGTCGGCGCAATCTCTCGAATGGCGGCCACCGGGTTCGGCGCATCCACCACCACCAAATCGGCGTCGTTGCCCACGGCAATGCCGTAGCCCTTGCGGCGCAGCAGCTTGGCGCTGTTCGTCGTCAGCATGGTCCAGGTTTCCGCCAGGTCATCCGGCATCGCGTGCTGGCTGATATTGGCATACATGTTCGCCATGCGGATCAACTGCCCATCGCCCAGCGGCGTGAAGGCATTGAGGATGTTATTGCTGCTCAGGTTGCAGTTCACCCCCATGCGCAGCAGCCGGTTGCCATCGGCCACGCTGCGTTCCACCCGGTGGTCCTTGTCGCGCCCACCCAGGTACATGTCGGTGGCCGGCAGCACGGTCAGCGCCACGCCGGCATTCGCCATGCGCTTCGCCACCACCGCCAAGTCATCAGCAGGCATCACCGAAAGCTTGGTGCCATGCCCAATCGCCACGCGCCCCTCATAGCCGTATTTCTCGGCCAGGTCGCACACCAGCAGCACATCCAAATGCGCCGCCGAGCTGCCGCTGTCGGCATGCATGTCGATATCGTAGTTGTAGCGCCGCGCCAGCTCAAACACCCGATGGATCTGCGCCGCCGGGTCGCTGTCATAGCTCGGCGCCGCGCCCACCACTGTCGCGCCATTCTCCAGCGCCGCCACCATCAACTCGTCAGTGCCCGGGTTGTTGGTCAACCCTTCCTGCGGCATCACGCAAATCTCAATGTCGATGGCCCACTTGTACTCATCGATCAGCGCCTTCACGCCATCCAGCCCACGCAGCCCCACCAACGGGTCCACCTCGGCATGCGTCCGCATCACCGTGGCGCCGTGCATGATGCACTTCTCCAGCGTGCGCCTGGCCCGCGCGGTCACATCCTCCACCGTGAAGGTGGACTTGATCGCGCTCGTCCGCTCCATCGCCCGGTGCGGAAACCGCGCCGTCTCGCACTCGCAGCGGTCGATGGTGCAGGTCTTGTCCAGGTGGATATGCGTCTCAACGAAGCCCGGCGAAACCAGCCGCCCGCCGCAATCATAAATCTCGCGCGCATCGCTGCCCAAATCAGCCGCCAGCGCCGAGATCCGGCCGTTGTTCACGCCAATATCGGTCGCCGAGCCATCGGCCAGCCGCGCATTTTTCAGCAGAAGATCGAATGCCATGGCTCAGTCCGCCGCCCCGGCATAGGGCACGTTGCGGCCGCCATAGCGGCGCACCCGCACATTCGCCTGCTCGCCATGCCCGGCAAAGCCTTCCAGCGCACACAGGCGCGAACAATAGGCACCAATCATCGCGCTCGCCTCATCTGTCGTTACCCGTTGATACGTCACGGTCTTCAGGAACTTGCCCACCCACAGCCCGCCAGTGTAGCGCGCCGCGCCCTGCGTCGGCAGCGTGTGGTTGGTGCCAATCACCTTGTCACCAAAGGCCACGTTGGTGCGCGGCCCCAGGAACAGCGCGCCATAATTCTTCATCCGGCGCAGAAAGTAATCATCGTCGCTCGTCATCACCTGCACATGTTCGCTGGCAATGCGGTCGGCCTGCTCCACCATCTCATCGAAGCTGTCGCAGACAATCACCTCGCCGTAATCCTCCCACGCCTTCCGCGCCACGCCCGCGGTCGGCAGAATCGCCAGCAGCTTGTCCACCTGCGCCAGCGTTTCCTTGGCCAGCTTGTGCGAATTGGTCAGCAAAATCGCCGGGCTGGTCGGCCCATGTTCGGCCTGGCCCAGCAAATCCGTCGCGCAAATCTCGGCGTCCACCGTCTCATCGGCTATGATCAGCGTCTCGGTCGGCCCGGCGAACAGGTCAATCCCCACCCGCCCGAACAACTGCCGCTTGGCCTCGGCCACATAGGCATTGCCCGGCCCTACCAGCATATCCACGCGCTGAATGCTCTGCGTGCCGATCGCCATCGCCGCCACCGCCTGCACACCGCCCAGGCAGTAGATCTCATCCGCCCCGGCCAGATGCTGCGCCGCCACAATCGCCGCCGCCGGCTTGCCATTGAACGGCGGCGCGCAGGTCACAATGCGCGGCACGCCGGCCACCTTGGCGGTCACCACGCTCATATGCGCGCTCGCCAGCAGCGGATACTTGCCACCCGGCACGTAGCACCCCACCGACTGCACCGGGATGTTCTTGTGCCCCAGCACCACGCCCGGCAGCGTCTCCACCTCAATATCCTTCAGCGCCGCCTTCTGATGGCGGGCGAAGTTGCGCACCTGCGCCTGAGCAAACTTGATATCCTCCACGTCGCGCGGCCGCAGCTGCGCCACGCAATCCTCAATCTCGGCCTTGCTCAGCCGGTAATCCTCGCGGTCCCAATCGTCGAACCGAATGGAAAGGTCGCGCACCGCCTCGTCGCCACGGGCGGTCACATCCTCCAGCAACCCCTCCACCGTGGCGCGCACTGCCGCATCGGCCGCCGCCTTTTCCGCCACCGCGATGCTTTGCTTCAACCAACGCGCCATCTCAGTTCTCCTCAACCCGTCGCATCGCTTACTCCGCCGTCCAGCCGCCGTCGATCACCAGGGCCGTCCCGGTCATCAACGCCGAAGCCTCCGAGGCCAGGAACACCACCGGCCCCATCAAATCCGCCACCTGCCCCACCCGGCCCAGCTTGATCTTCCCCAGCACCCATTCCTTGAAGCCCGGATTCTCAAAAAACGGTTTTGTCAGGGGCGTCTCAATGAAGGTCGGGCCCAACGTATTCACCCGAATTCCCAGCGGCGCCAACTCAATGGCGGCGGCCTTGGTCCAGCCTTCCATCGCCCATTTGCTGCCGCAGTACACGCTGCGGTTCGGCCCGCCCACATGCCCCATCTGCGAACTCACATTGATGATCGAGCCGCCGACGCCATCCTCGCGCATCCGCCGCGCCACCGCCTGCGCCGCGAAAAACGCCGCCCGCAGGTTCAGCTCCATCACCGCATCGAAATCCGCCTCGGTCACATCCAGAAAATGCGCCGGCTTGTTGGTGCCCGCATTGTTGAAAAACGCATGGTAGGCCGGCCGCACCGCCAGCGCCTGGCGCAGCCCGGCCAGGTCGGTCACGTCCTGAACCAGCGTATCGGCCACCCCGCCAGCGGCCCGAATAGCCGCGGCCGCCGCCTCAATCTCGGCGCCGCTGCGCGCCATCAGGGTCACGGCGGCGCCGGCATCGGCCAGGGCGGCGGCGGCGGCCAGGCCAATGCCACGGCCAGCGCCGCTCACCAGGGCGCGCTTGCCATCCAGCCTGAAGCCGGGCGAGGTCGGAAGGGTCATCATGCTCATCCCCCGACTGTAACCGCCCGCGCCATCAGGTCCAGGGGGCCTACTCCAGCAGCATGTCCCGCAGCCGGGGCAGCCGCTCACGGTCCAGCCCCAGCCCCTGCTCCAGCAGGCGCGGCACAGCGCCAAACGGCGCCACCGCCGCCGCCAGCGCCTCACGCAGCAGCGCCGGATGCGTGCCGTACAGCGCATCCGCCGCCGCCTGGGGCGCACCCTTCGGCATGGGGAAGTCCTTGCGCCAATGCCGGTCGGTCGCCACGTAATCGGCCATCACCGTGGCGTCATCCGCCCCCAGCGCGGTCAGAATCAGCGCCGCCCCCAACCCGGTACGGTCCTTCCCGGCCGAGCAATGGAACAGCAGCGCCTGCCGCTCCGGCTGCAACAGCAGCGCAAACATCTGCCGATAGCGGTGCAGATACACCGTCACATAGTCCAAATAGGCCCGGCGCAGCAGTGCCACCACATCCTCGCC
>CANFIE010000346.1 GCA_947446625.1 Acetobacteraceae bacterium
CGAGGCCTGGGACGACCTGTACTACCTGGAACGCGCCTGCGAGGTGCAGCGCCTGGCCATGCAGACCGGCCGCCCGCTGAAGCCGGTGCCGGCCGAGCTCGCCGCCCGCACCTACGCCCAGATGCGCGAGGGCGACCGCGAAAGCGCCCGGCTGCACCTGGAAAGCGTGAAGCGGATTCTGGCCAAGGAAGAACCCGACTTCATGCATTGAGCGTCGATGGGTGCGTGGGCTTCCCCCCCGCGCCCATCCTGTGCCGGGTCACCCTATGCCGGGCGCACCCACACCGCGATGTCATGAAACGCCACGCCGCCGGCCGGCGGCACCGGGTCGCCGCCCACCAGCTGGTTCACCCCGGCACCTTCGGGGAACAGGTCGCTCGGCGCGATGCCTTCCTGTGCCAGCACGCCGGGGCATAGCCCGTCGAACAGCTTCAGCCGCAGCGTCACCGCGCCGCGCCGGTTGCCCATGCGCACCATGGCGCCCTCGGCCAGCCCCAGCCGGGCGGCGTCCTCGGGGTGCATTCGCACGCAGGGCGCGCCCTCGCGCTTCCGGCTGCCCGGTGTCTCAGTGAAGCTGGTGTTCAGGTAGCTGCGCGCCGGCGGGGTTATCAGCCGGAAGGGATGCTCGGCATCCGCCGCCTCCACATTCGGCCAATAATCCGCCACCGCCGGCATGCCCTGGTGGTATGGCCCCAGCGCCGCCCAGTCCGGCTTGAAGCGAAACCGCCCATCGGGCTGCGGAAACCCGGTAAAGCCGGCGCCCGCCGGAATGGCGTTGTGGCTCTCAATGAAGCCGCGCGCCGATGCCTCGGCCCAGCGGCCCTGCTTGCCACGCTGCAGCACCGCATCCAGCAGCGCCGGTTCGTCGCGCTGAAAGCCCGGATGCTGAGCCCCCAGCCGCTCGGCCAGATCGCACACCAAGCGGTTGTTGCTGCGCGCCTCGGCAAAGGGTTCCAGCACGCGCTGGCCCACTGTCAGCGCGGTATGGCCCAGCCCCCGATAGATATCGTCATGCTCCAGGAAGGTGGTCGCCGGCAGCAGAATATCGGCAAAGCGCGCCGTCGGCGTCAGGAACTGCTCATGCACCGCCAGAAACAGATCCTCCCGCGCCAGACCGCGACGCACCGCATTGCTGTCGGGCGCCACCTCGGCGCTGTTGGCGTTCTGTACCAGCATGGCCATCACCGGCGGCCCGCCGCACAGCGCCTCGGCCTCGCCTTCCAGCACGGCGCCAATCCGGCTCTGGTCCAGCACCCGGGTCTTCGGGTCCAGCACGTCGCTGGCCTGGGTCAGCACCGTATCCAGGCCCCAGCCGTCCAGCGCGTAGAAAAACCCGCCGCCGCCCGGCTCGCGCCAGGTGCCGGTCAGCACCGGCAGGCAGCTCACCGCATGCATGGTGGCGGCGCCGTTGCGGCTGCGGGTAAAGCCCACCCCAGCCCGCAGAAACAGCCGCCGCGTGCGGGCATACAGCAGCCCAAGCGCCTCAATCTCGGCTTCCGCCACCCCGGTTATCGCCGCCGCCCAGCCCGGCGTGTGGCGCCGCAGATGCGCCTCCACCCCGGCATCGAAATCACTGTGCTGCGCCAGAAACTCCCGGTCCGCCGCGCCCTCGCGCAGTGCGATGTGCATCAGCGCCAGGGCCAGCGCGGCATCGGTGCCAGGGCGCAGCACCACGGCCAGGTCGGCGGCCTCAACGGTGGGAGAGCGATAGGCATCCACCACCACCAACCGGGCGCCGCGTTGCTTCCGCGCCAGTTGAATGTGGTGCATCAGGTTCACCTGGGTGGCCACCGGGTTGCCGCCCCACAGCAGAATCACATCCGCCTCGGCCACGCCGCGCGGGTCGGCGCCGCGAGCCTGGCCATGCCCGGCCTGCCAGCCGCTTTGCGCCGGGGTGATGCAGATGGTGCTCTTCTGCCGCGAATAGCCCATCACATGCCGCAGCCGGTCCAGCCCATAGCGCTGCAGCGCGCCCATGTTGCCGCCCGAATGATAGGGCCACACGCTCTGGGCGCCGTGCGTGGCGGTGGCGCGCCGGAAGGCTTCGGCAATGCTGTCCAGCGCCGCATCCCAGCTTATCCGCTCAAACCGGCCCTCGCCCTTGGCGCCCACGCGCCGCATCGGGTGGGCCAGGCGGTCCGGGTGGTGCACCCGCTCGGCGTACCGCGCCACCTTCGCGCAGCAGGTGCCGGCGGTGTAGTCAAAGCTGTCGGAACCGCGCACCCGGCCAATGCGGCTGGGCGAAAGCCGCTCCACCTCCAGCACGCAGGCGCTCGGGCAGTCATGCGGGCAGGCGGTGCGCACGCGTTCAATACCCTGGCTGCCATCCATGGCCGGTTCTTCCCCAAAGGTCAGGCCCCAGCATGGCGCAGAACCCGCCCCCAAGGCGAGGCGTAACCGCCATTGCTTCCCTTGCCCTGGCCGGCGCGGTAACCTGGGCTGCAGCTGGAACAATACGGTCCGCCTGCAGGAGCACCGCATGTGTCGCCGCATCGCCGGCTTGCCACCGCTGCCATGAGGCATTGGCCCCTGCTGCTGCGTCAGGCACTGCCGGCGCTCGCCCGGCTGCTGCCGGTCGGGCTGGCGCGGCGCTTCGGCCTGGCCATGGTTGGCCTGGTCAGCGCCGTACTGGCCGGCACTGGCGCGGTGAACATCTGGGTCACCTACAACGAGGCAACCGCCAGCGCGGTGCAGGTACAGCGTGAAAAGGCCCAGGCGGCGGCCGAGCGCGTGGCCCAGTTCATCGAGGCGATCGAGAGCCAGATCGGCTGGACCACCCGGGCCGAATGGTCGCGCATCAGCGCCGAGCAGCGCCGCTACGACTTCATCCGCCTGCAACGCCAGGTCCCCGCGATCACTGACCTGCAATACATCGACGGCACCGGCCGCGAGCAATTGCGCATGTCGCGGCTGGAGCCGGATGTGGTCGGCAGCGGCGCCGACTTCAGCGCCGAGCCGCTGTTCACCCGGGCGGTGGCTGACCGTGTTTGGCGCGGCCCGGTCACCTTCCGCCGCGGGTCCGAGCCGTATATGACGCTTTCGCTGGCCCATGTTGGCCGCACCCCCGGCGTTACCGCCGCCAGCGTCAACCTGAAGCTGATCTGGGACGTCATCACCGCCATCCGCATCGGCCAGGCTGGCTATGCCTATGTGACCGATGCCGGTGGCCGGCTGGTGGCCCACCCGGATATGAGCCTGGTGCTGCGCGAGACCGACCTTTCCCGCCTGCCGCAGGTGGCCAGCGCCATCGCCCGTGGCGATACCACCCCAGCCACGGTGCCAGGGCCGAATGGCCGGCACGTGCTCTCGGCCCATGCCGTCATTCCGCAATTGGGCTGGATCGTCTTCGTCGAACTGCCGCGGCGCGAGGTGCTGGCTCCGGTCTGGGCCAGCCTGGTGCAAACCCTGGTGCTGCTCGGCTTCGGCATCCTGCTGGCGCTGCTGCTGGGCGGCTGGCTGGCCCAGCGCATGGTGGTGCCCATCCGCGTGCTGCAGGCTGGCGCCCAGCGGCTGGGAGAGGGTGATCTCAGCCAGCGCATTCCCCTGGAAACGCGCGACGAAATCGGCGCCCTGGCCCGTCGCTTCAATGAAATGGCCAGCCGCATCCAGGAAGCGCAGGAGACGCTGGAAGCCAAGGTGGCCGACCGTACCCGCGCCCTGGCGCAATCCTTGGATGATCTCCGCCTGGCGCAGGACCGCCTGGTGCAGACCGAAAAACTCGCCTCGCTCGGCCAGCTCACCGCCGGCATCGCGCATGAGATCAAGAACCCGCTCAACTTCGTCAACAATTTTGCCAGCCTCTCTGCCGAGCTGGTGCAGGAGCTGACCGACGCCCTGGCCGCCGCCGGAGACGCTGTGCCCGCTGCACTGCGCGAGGAGGTGACCGAACTCGCCGAGATGCTGCGCGGCAACCTGGAAAAAGTGGTGCAGCACGGCAAACGCGCCGACAGCATTGTGCGCAACATGCTGGCGCATTCGCGTGAAAGCGGTGGCGAGCGCCGCGCCATGGCGCTGAACCCGCTGGTGGAGGAAGCCATGGCCCTGGCCTGGCACGGCGCCCGCGCCGAAAAGCCCGGCCTGAACGTGACGCTGGAAAAGGCGCTGGACCCCCTGGCCGGTGAGGCTGCGCTGTTCCCGCAGGAATTCACCCGCGTGCTGCTCAACCTGGTCGGCAATGCGCTCTACGCCACCGCCCAGCGGGCGCAGCGTGCCGAGCCCGGCTACGAACCCACCGTGCGCGTGGCCACCCAGGCCCTGAGCGAGAGCGTGGAGATCCGCGTGCGCGACAACGGCACCGGCATTCCGGAAGCCATGCGCAAGCGCATCTTCGAGCCCTTCTTCACCACCAAGCCCGCCGGCGAGGGCACTGGCCTCGGCCTGTCGCTCTCACACGATATTGTGGTGAAGCAGCATGGCGGCGCCTTTACCGTGGAAAGCGAAGAAGGCGTGTTCACCGAATTCCGCATTGTGCTGCCGCGTGAAGCAATGGAGAGCCAGCCATGAAGCTGCGCGTATTGGTGGTGGATGACGAGCCGGATGTGGAAGCGCTGTTCCGCCAGCAATTCCGGCGCGAATTGCGTGAAGGCCTGTGCAGCCTGGACTTCGCCCTTTCCGCCGAAGCCGCGCTGGCAAAGCTGGACGATGCGGTGGCCGGCGAGATCATCCTGCTGGTCTCAGACATCAACATGCCGGGCATGAGCGGCCTGGACCTGCTGCCATTGGTCAAAGCCCGCCGGCCGGACCTGCCGGTCTTCATGATCTCGGCCTA
>CANFIE010000347.1 GCA_947446625.1 Acetobacteraceae bacterium
GGCTGGGCAGCGCCGGCGCATTGGTGGCGTTCACCAGCACCTGGCGCACGCCCCCGGCGGCTTCCTCGGCCACCACATAGGCCACGTCGCCCCAGGGCCGGTTCAACGAACCCGCCGGCACCTCGTTCATCTGCACCACCTGGCCCAGCTCCTCGCCGTCGCGCCGGCTGACCCGCCATACCAGTTCAACGCGCTGGATGTTGTTGGGCTGCGCCACCATGTGCACCCGGCCTTCCAGGCCAAAGGTGGCGCCATCCGCCACCTCCTGGATAACATAGCCATAATTGCCCAGCGCCACCCGCATGCGCGTGGCCAGCGCGGTGTTGCCATCTCCCGGAGCACCCGTAACCCCGCCAAACCGCACCCGCGCCGGGCCACCGGCCAGCGCCACCGGGTCCATCTGCTTGCGCGCCGCTTCCACCTGCAACAGCAGCGCGCTCAGCGCCCGCGCCGCCTGGCCCATATAGGGGCGCAAAGCCGCGGCGGTCGGGCTGGTCCATAGCTGCGGCGGCAGCGGCGCCCCGGCCACCACGCCCTGTTCCTGGCCATCGGCGTCCAGCAGCCGGTAGCGCGGCACCACCCCGCCGGGGGCGGACTGCGCCACCACGTCAATCCGCCAGTCCAGCGGCAGCGGAGTCTCCGTTGCCACCGCCGGCAATTCCTCGGCCTGCAGGGCGGCGGCCAGGGCCTCGGCCAGCACCCGGCCGGCTTCATTCGTCATCAGTGCCTGGGTGGGGCTGGGAATTGCCAGCCGCAGCGCCAGCGGAATGGCCAGCCGCGTGGCCTGCATGCCGGGCCGGTTGCGGAAGGGCTGCGGCAGGTCGCCGCATGCCGCCGGCAGCAGTGCCAGCAGCAGGGCGGGCAGCGCCTTATACAACCGCACAGGTCACCAGCATGGTCAGCAAGGTCATCATCACAAACATCCAAAGATAGGGCATGGCCTCACCCGCGCGCCGCCGGCGCAATGGCCGAAAGCTGGTGCCCAATGGGCAATTGCCCCTGGTGCGTCGCCCGCCGGTAGCTGAAGAACCCGGCCTCGTCGGCATAGGTATCGGCGCCCAGGCTGGCCACCCGCGCCAGCCCCAGCGCGCCCAACCTGGCACAGCAATAGCCCGGCAGGTCAAACTGCCAGCGGTCATCCCGCACCCCGGGGGCAAAGAACCGCACATCGGCGGCATCGCGTGCCAGCACCTCGGCGCGCATATCCGGCCCCACCTCGTAGCTCGGCTGATGGATGCACGGCCCCAGCACGGCAGCAATCCGCCCGGCCTCGGCGCCCAGCGCCACCATGGCGGCCACGGTGGCCTCCAGCACGCCCAGCACCGCGCCGCGCCAGCCGGCATGGCAGGCGCCCACCACCCCGGCCGAGGCATCGGCAAATAGCACCGGCCCGCAATCGGCGGTCACAATGCCCAGGCACAGCCCTGGCGTGCGCGTCACCAGCCCATCGCCCTGCGGTCGCTGGTCATCCGGCCAGGCCGCCTCGGCCACAATCACCTCCGGCCCATGCACCTGATGCAGCCCCACCAGCGCCGTGGCCGGCAGCCCCAGCCCGGCCATGGCCCGGCCGCGATTCTCGCGCACCAGCGCCAGGTTGTCCCGGCCGTTCATCGAGCAATTCAGCGCGCCAAACGCCCCGCTGGAAACCCCACCGCGCCGGGTGAAGAAGCCGTGCGGCAAGCCGGCCAGGGCATCATGGGTCAGGAATTCAGCGCGGGTCATGCAGCCTCGAAGCCCGGGGGCGTGGGCAGGCCGGCATGGCACAGGCACAGCGCCTTGAACAGTTGCCCCATGGCCTCTGGCGCCATCAGCCGCTGCGCCCCGGCCATCACCTCCGCCGCCCGGCGCGGATTCGCCCGTGCCAGCAGCGCCGCCCGCGCCGCCAGCCCCAGCCGTTGCAGCAGCAGTCCCTGCGGCAGCGGCCCATGCGCGGCGGCCCCGGCGGCCCGCGCCGCCCGCGCCACGGCGGCAAAATCCACATGCGCGGTCACATCCACGCTGCCCGGCTCGGCCAGCGGGTCGGCGAAGCCATGCGCCCGCATGGCCTGCAAACTGTCGCCCAGCGCCGATTCCGCCGGGCCGTAATCCACCAGCAGCGCCGCCCCCGGTTGAAACGCAAACCGTGCCGCCAGCGCCCGCGCCACCGCCAGCGCCGGCTCGCAAACCTCCTGCACCGCGCCCTGGGGCGCTGCGGCGGGCAGGGCAGGGTGGTCGCCCGGCCGTTCCTCGAAGGCGCCGTTCACCACCCAGCGTTCCGCCCAACCCGCACCGCGCCGCACGAATTGCCTAATCGGCAGCGCATCCAGAAACTCATTGGCCAGAATCAGCGCCGGCCCCGGTGGCACCTCGGCCAGGCTGTCATGCCAGTGCGCATCCGGCACCTTGGCCGCCTGTGCCGCCCGCAACGGCGCGGACTGCTCCACAAAATGCACCCGCAGCGCCGCCCGAAACGCCGGCACCATCGCCGCCGCCCGCAGCGCATCGGCCATCAGCGTGCCGCGCCCGGGGCCAAGCTCCACCAGCAGCACCGGGCTGGGGCTGCCCATCAACTGCCAGGTCACCGCCGCCCATAGCCCCAGGCATTCGCCAAACCCCTGGGAGATTTCCGGCGCGGTGATGAAATCGCCCTTCGCCCCAAACGGGTCTCGCCCGGCGTAATACGCCGCCACGGCCCGGGCCATGAAGGCGTCCAGCCGTTCCCCGCCCGCAGCCGTCACCGTGCCGCCCGAGACCGCCACACCAGCCAGCCGCCCACCACCAGCATGGGCAGCGACAGCACCTGCCCCATGGTGGCGCCAGCGAACAGAAAGCCCAGATGCGCATCCGGCTGGCGGAAGAACTCACCCACAATCCGCGCCAGCCCATAGCCGGCAATGAACACGCCGGTCAGCAGGCCCCGCCGCTCGCGCAGCGCCGGCTGGCGCACCAGCCATTGCAGCACCACGAACAGCACCAGCCCTTCCATCGCCGCCTGATACAGCTGCGAAGGATGCCGCGGCAGCGGCCCGCCGGTGGGGAACACCATGGCCCAGGGCACATCGCTCACCCGGCCCCACAGCTCACCATTGATGAAATTGGCCAGCCGCCCGAGGAACAGCCCAATCGGCACCACCGTTGCCAGCCGGTCGCCAAAGCCCAGCAAATCCATCTTCTGCTGCCGGGCATACAGCCAGGTGGCGATGATGACGCCCAGCGCGCCACCATGAAAGCTCATCCCCCCGCCCCACACCGCGAAGATCTCCAGCGGGTTGAACAGGAAATAGCCGGGCCGATAGAACAGCACATAGCCCAGCCGCCCCCCCAGCACGATGCCAAGCGTCGCCCAGGTCACGAAGTCGTCTACCTGCGGCTTCGTCGCCACCGGCTTGGGCAGCGCCACCAGCCGCAGCAGCAGCCGCCAGCCCAGCACAATGCCAACAATATACGCCAGCGCGTACCAACGAATGGCAATCGGCCCGAACTCGATGATGGTCGGGTCAATCGCCGGGAAGGGAATCGCGAACAGCATCAGCGGTACGGGTCCTCCTGCAGCAGAAAGTCCTGCACGTAGCGCCGCACGCCTTCCTCAAGCGGGGTGCTCTGCCCATTCCAGCCCGCCGCCCGCAGCCGGTCGATCGGCGCCTCGGTGAAGTACTGGTACTTGCCGCGCAAATCCGCCGGCATGTCCACGAACTTGATATCCGGCTCGCGCCCCATGGCGGTGAACATCGCCGTCACCAGGTCCAGAAAGCTCCGCGCCTTGCCGCTGCCAATGTTGAACAGGCCCGAGGTCTTCGGGTTGTCCAGCAGCCACAGCATGGCCGCCACGCAGTCATCCACATGCACGAAGTCGCGGCTCTGCTGGCCATCGGCAATGCCGGGCCGGTCGCTGCGGAACAGCGTCGCCGCCTCGCCCCGCAGCACCTGCTGGTACTTGCCCCACACCACGCTGGCCATGCGGCCCTTATGGTATTCGTTCGGCCCATACACGTTGAAGAACCGCAGCCCCGCCCATTGCGGCGGATGCTCGGCCCGGCGTTCCAGCAGGTCGCAAATCCGCCGGTCGAAGGCCAGCTTGCTCCAGCCATACAGGTTCAGCGGCCGCTGCCGCGCCAGCGCCGCCGGGGTGAACTCATCCTCAAACCCCAGCGCGCCATCGCCATAGGTGGCGGCCGAGCTGGCATAGATGAAGGGCAACTGCCGCGCCGCGCATTCCTGCCACAGCCATAACGACAGCATCAGGTTGTCGCGCACCACCTCATCGGCATCGGTGGCCGTGGTGGCACTGATGGCGCCCATGTGCAGCACCCCCTGCACCGGCGGCCGCCGCGCCCAAAAGCTCGGCAAATCCTCCGGTGCAATCACCCCCGCGATCAAATGGTGCGACAGGTTGCGCCACTTGTCGTCGCAGCCCAGCCGGTCCACCACCATCACCTCGGCGCCCCGCGCCGCCAGCGCGGCCACCAGGTTGGAGCCGATGAAACCCGCGCCGCCCGTCACCAGATACATCTCAGCCATCCCCGGCGCGCCGTTGCGCCGGCGCCGAGGGCGGTATAGGCCGCGCGAGAATGGCGCGGCAAGGAGAGCGGGCATGAGCGAGTCTGGTGGCAAGAAGCGCGGCGGGCTGTTCGATGACCTGGCCGGCATGGCGGGCGGTGCCTTCTCGGCTCTGGCCGGCGCCCGGAACGAGGCCGGCGCCATGGCCCGCAGCCAGGCGGACCAGATGATCCAGCGGCTGGACCTGGTGAAGCGCGAGGAGCTGGACGCCGCCATGGAA
>CANFIE010000348.1 GCA_947446625.1 Acetobacteraceae bacterium
AGCTAGAGCAATATCCGTTCTGATGGAATCATCAGAACGGATTTCTTGCTCTGCTATCAAATGGTTATAGAGCACGAAATGCGCCCGTCAGGGCGCATAGTGCTCTAACCCCGCTTGCGCTGCCGCCGCCGCATGGCCAGGCAGCCCGGGCAGCGCGCCAGGGCCGGCCATGGCGCGCTGCCACAGCCCCACCACCGCCTGCACCACCAGCGCCAGCCCGGCGAAAACTGATGCCGGCCGGCGCGAACTAAGCGCCCAATGCCAGCGCCAGGAAGCTATGAACCCGCCGCATGGGCCGCCGCGGTTAGCTGCGCTCGGCGGCGACCATTTGAGCGATTTGCTGCCGCATGGCCGCCAGCAGGGCGCTGACCTGGCCGTTATTGCGCTGGATGACCGAGGAGTATTCGCTGCGCTGGGTCAGCCGCAGGCTGGTGCCTTCGGCGATTACATCCACCACCTTCGGGCCACCACCTACCTCGCCCACGCGCCAGTCGAGCGTAAAGGCGGCGGTGTTCGGGCGTTCGATGGTGGTGCCCACCATGATGTCGTCGTCGGTGTTGGGCTGGCTGCGGCCCAGGGTGAACTTCACCCCCTGGTATTCGCCAAACCGGGCCGAGAGGTTGCGGATGAGGGATTCCTCGAACAGCTTGTGGTAGTCGGCCAACTCGGCCGGGGTGGCGGTGCGGGTCCAGCGGCCCAGGATGAAGCGGCCCACGCCGTCGATATCCACGGCACGGCGCAGGATGGCGGCCACCCGTTCACGCCGTTGTGGCGGGGTGCTGCTGGCGTTGATGGCGGTGACCAGTTCGTTCCCGGTGGTTTGGATGAAGGAGGAAGCCCGCACCGCGTCCACCGCGGCCATGGCCCGCAGGGCCGGCAGGGTCAGGGCGGAGGCCAGCAAGAGCCGGCGAGGGGTCAGGCGCATGGAAAGTCTCTCCAACGGGCGGCTTCTGGCCGCACCGGTTCAGCGATGGATATTGGGAACGGGCCGGCTGTTGCGCTGGTTGGCAATCTCCGCCTCGCGCTGCTGGCGGTAGCCGCTGCGCAGCGTGGCGTAGGGGTCCATCGAGGTGCGCTGCACCTCGTCCAGCGTGTCGATCAGGCCTTCACGCGTGTCGGCGATGGTCAACCCGGCGCGGGTGCCGGTGAGGATTTGCACCGCCAGCCCCTGGCCGAGCCAGAAGAAGGGGTCGGCCACGATGCCGACGCCGAAGCCCAGCAGGTCCCGCGGGTTGCTGGGGCCGATGACCGGCATGAAGACATAGGGGCCATCGCCCATGCCCCAGCGGGCGAAGGTCTGGCCGAAATCCTCATGATGGCCGGGCACGCCGAAATGGTCGCGGGCGATATCCAGCATGCCGCCCAGACCAACGGTGGAGTTGATGAGGAAGCGGCCGGCGGTTTCCCCGGCACGGCGGCTTTCGCCCTGCAACAGGTCATTCGCCAGAATGCCCGGCGTGCGCAGGTTGCCCAGCACATTGTGGATGACCAGCCGCACCGGGCGGGGCACCAGGTCGCGATAGGTGACCGCCACCGGCTTGAAGACGTATTCGTCCAGCCCCTGGTGGATGGAGAACAGGTTGCGGTTCAACGGCTCGATCGGGTCGTTGGTCTGCTGGTATTCGGCCACCGCCTCGGGGTCATCCGCCGGCGGACGCGTTGCGCAGCCGGCCGTGGTAAGGGCGGCGACAACGGCGCAACAGGCCAGGAAATGACGCATTGGCAACGAAAACCTTTTAACCCTGCGATATGGCTAACCCGGCGGTGCCCTGCTTGACCAGCCAAGATGATGTGATGTCAGCCTTCCTTACATAAATCACATCCGCTTGCGACCTTTCTACCACGCCGGCCGGGTAGTCTACCACACCGGGCCGGGCCGGGGGCCACTGCGACGCTTGCGGCGGCGCGCGGTTTTGGGCATGGCTGCGGCCCATGGACCAGTCCTCACCCAACGTGCTGCAACGCTGGCTTACCGGCCCGCGCATCGGCGCCCTGCCGGCCCTGGCGGAATTGCCGGCGCCGCAGCTTTCGTTCGAATTCTTCCCGCCGAAGACCGAGGCGCTGGAATCCCAGCTCTGGTCCTGCATCCGCCGGCTGGAACCGCTGGCGCCGCGCTTCGTGAGCGTGACCTATGGCGCCGGTGGCAGCACCCAGGCCCGTACCCACGCCACCGTGGCGCGACTGGTGCAGGAAACCAGCCTGACCCCGGCAGCGCACCTGACCTGCGTGGGCGCCACGCGGGAGGAAGTGAACGCCGTGGCCCAGGGCTACTGGGATGCCGGGGTGCGCCACATTGTGGCGCTGCGCGGTGATGCCCCCGGCGGCGGCACCGGCTACCAGCCGCATCCCGGCGGCTACGCCTATGCCGCTGACCTGGTGGAAGGGTTGAAGCGGATTGCGCCGTTTGAGATCAGCGTGGCGGCCTACCCGGAAGGCCACCCGACGGCGCTGAGCGCCGAGCAGGACCTGGACAATCTGAAGCGCAAGATCGACGCCGGGGCGACCCGCGCCATTACCCAGTACTTCTTCGATACCGAGATCTTCCTGCGCTTCCTGGACCGCGCGCATGCCGCCGGCATCACCGTGCCCATCGTGCCCGGCATCATGCCCGTGACCAATTTCGCCCAGGCGGCGCGGTTCTCGGCCATGTCCGGCGCCAGCGTGCCGGCCTGGATGGGCAAGCTGTACGAAGGGCTGGACGAGGATGCCGAGACCCGGCGCATGGTCTCGGCCGTGGTGGCGGCGGAACAGGTGCGGCTGTTGCAGGCCAATGGGGTGGACGAGTTCCACTTCTACACGCTGAACCGGCCTGATCTGGTTTACGCCATCGCGCATATCCTTGGGGCGCGGCCCAAGGCGTAAAGTTGCGCTGGGCGGCGGCTGGCCTATCCTGGCTGGCATGACCCATACCGTTGTTATCGGGGCCGGCATTGTCGGCGCCTGCACCGCCCTGGCGCTGCTGCGTGAAGGCCACCAGGTTACCATTCTGGAGCCAGGCGCGCCGGGCGGGGAACAGGCCGCCAGCTACGGCAATGGCTGCTGGCTCTCGCCCATGTCGGTGATTCCGCCGGCCACGCCGGGGCTATGGAAGAAGGTGCCGGGCTTTCTGGCCGACCCGCTGGGGCCGCTGGCCATTCGGTGGTCCTACTTCCCCCGCGTGCTGCCCTGGCTGCTGCGCTACCTGAAGGCCGGCAACTCCGAGGCCAAGATCCAGCGCACCGCCTATGCCCTGCGCGCCATGCTTTCCGGCGCGCCCGCCGCCCATGCGGCGCTGGCTGAGGAAGCCGGGGTGGTGGCGCTGATCGAGCGGCGCGGGCTGATGTACATCTACCCCAGCCGGGCCGAGTTTGAGGCCGAGGCCATGGCCTGGCGGGTGCGCTACAAGGCCGGGATTGAGTGGCTGGAGCTGAACGCCGACGAAATGCGCCAGCGTGAGCCGCACCTGGACCGGCGCTACCAATTCGGCGTGCTGGTGGAGGAAGGCGGTCATTGCCGCGACCCCGGCGCCTATGTGGCCGCGCTGGTGGCGCTGGCCCAGGCCCAGGGCGCGGTGCTGCAACAGGCTGGCGCCACCGGGTTTCGCCTCGAATCGGGGCGGCTGAAGGCGGTGCGGACCACCACCGGGGAACTTCTGGCCGACCGCGCCGTTATTTGTGCCGGCGCCCATAGCAAGGTGCTGGCGGCAGAGGCCGGAGACAGCGTGCCGCTGGAGACCGAGCGCGGCTACCACGCGATGATTGAAGGGGCCGAGGTTGGCCCGGTGACGCCGTTGATGCCGAGCGACGGCAAGATGAGCATCACCATGACCAACAAGGGCCTGCGGGTGGCCGGGCAGGTGGAGATTGCCGGGCTGGCCGCCGCGCCCAACTGGCAGCGCGCCGAGATTCTGCGCGACCATCTGCTGCGCAGTTTTCCCGGGCTGCCGCGGGATTTGCCGGCCGAGCGGGTGAAATTCTGGATGGGCCATCGCCCCTCGATGCCCGACGGACTGCCGGTGCTCGGGCTGGCCAGTGGCAGCCAGGATATCGTGCATGCCTTTGGCCACGGCCATGTTGGGCTGGTGGCGGCGCCGCGCACGGCAAGGCTGGTCACGCAGCTTCTGGCGGGCCGGCAGACTGAAATTGATGCGCGGCCCTATGATCCAAAGCGATTCCGGTGATTTCCCACTCGCAATCGGCCACGGGCGGTGTCATGCTGCCAGCTAAGACCGCTGGGTTGGCGCCCGGCTGTCCGTAACAGAATAGTGGATACTCAGAAGTGCCTTCCGACATCGACACACAGGGCGGCGAGGGGCCGGTTTCGGCCCAGGTGAAGTGGTACAATGCCCGCAAGGGCTTCGGCTTTGTCCTCGGCCCTGATGGCCAGGACGTCTTCTTCCACGCCTCAGCCCTTACCGAAGCTGGCATCGAACCTCCCGATACCGGCGACACCCTGATTTGCGAAATCGGCACTGACCGACAGGGTCGGCGGCTGGTGACGCGCATTTCCTCGCTGAAGCGCGGGGAAGGCGGCGGCGCCGGCATGGGCGGGGACCGCCCGCCGCGCCGTGATTTCGGCGGCGACCGTGGTGGCTTCGGTGACCGTCCGCCCCGTCGTGATTTCGGTGGCCCGGGTGGTGGCTTCGGCGACCGTCCGCCGCGCCGCGACTTTGGTGGCCCGCCGAGCGGTGGCTTCGGCGACCGTCCGCCGCGCC
>CANFIE010000349.1 GCA_947446625.1 Acetobacteraceae bacterium
CGCCCGAAGGCGTCATCGTCACGGCCGAAGGCTATGTGGTGCAGCCCGGCATCACCATTCCCGCCGCCGCCACCGATGTCACCATCAACGCCTCCGGCCAGGTGCTGGCGAAGATCGACGGCCAGACCGCGCCGCAGAATGTCGGCCAGCTCAACACCGCCATCTTCCCCAATGAGGGCGGGCTGGACGCGCAGGGCGGCAACCTGTTCCTCGCCACCCCCGCTTCCGGCAACGCCCAGGCCGCCGCCCCCGGCCAGCCCGGCCATGGCCAGGTGCTGCAAGGCTTCATCGAAACCTCCAACGTCAACGTCGTCAGCGAGATCACCGCTCTCATCACCGCCCAGCGCGCCTATGAGATGAACTCCAAGGTCATCACCGCCAGCGACCAGATGCTCTCCACCCTGACGCAACTGCGCTGAGGAGACCGCCCATGCGCCGCCTGCTTCTCGCCCTGCTGCTGCTGGCCGCCCCGGCCACCGCGCAGGAAATGGTCGCCGTCCGCCCGCTGGTGGTGGTGGACAATCCCAGTCTCCTGCTCGGAGACCTCTTCACCGGCGCCGGCCCCCGCGCCACGGTGGTCATCGGCGCCGCCCCGCCGCCGGGCCGCCGGCTGGTGGTGGAAGCAGCCCAACTCGCCGCCCTGGCCCGCCACCACGGCCTGGCCTGGCGCCCGCTGGGCACGCATGAACGCAGCATCATCGAACGCCCGGGCCGCGCCATCGCCCTCAACGAGGTGCAGGAGGCCCTGCGCGCCGACCTGTTGCGCCTGGGCCTGGATGCCGAAGCCGAACTCGAACTCACCGGCTTCCTCGCCCCCATGGTGCCGCCCACCGCCCTGCCCAGCCTGACCCTGGAAGGCCCGAGCTTCGAGGCCAGCACCGGCCGCTTCGCCGCCACGCTCACCATCATGGCGGAAGGCATCGCCACCCAGCGCCAGCGCCTGATCGGCCGCGCCATGCCCACCCAGCCCGCCGTGGTGGCCGCCCGCCGCCTGGCGCTGGGCGACGTGCTGCGCCCCGCCGATGTGCGGCTGGTGCGGCTGCGCGCCGAACGCCTGCGCCCCGGCGCCGCCGAAACGCTGGATCAGGTGCTGGGCCTGCAACTCCGCCGCCCCTTGGCCGAGGGCCTGCCCCTGCTGACCGCGGACCTGGCCCCGCCCGCCGTGGTGACGAAAAACGCCCTGGTGGTGATGCTGCTGGAAAGCCCCGGCCTGTCGCTCTCGGTGCAGGGCCGCGCCATGGAAAGCGCGGCGCAAGGCGGGCTGGTGCCGGTGATGAACCTGGAAAGCCGCGCCGTGGTGGAAGCCCAGGCCATTGGCCCTGGCCGCGTGCGCGTAGCCATGGGCGCCGTGCCGGTGCTGCGCTGATGCGCCCGCTCCTCGCCCTGCCGCTGCTCGCGGCGCTCACTGGCTGCAATGGGCTGGAACGCCTGTCGCGCATCGGCGAGGCCCCCCGCCTCTCCGCCGTCTCCAACCCGGTGCAGGACCCCAACTACCGTCCCGTCACCATGCCCACGCCGGCGCCGCATGCCGTGCCGCTGAACGGCGCCAGCCTGTGGCGGCCCGGTAGCCGCACCTTCCTGCGCGACCAACGCGCCGCCCAGGTGGGGGACCTCATCACCGTGCTGGTGAGCATCCAGGACACGGCAACCATGGACAACCGTACCCAGCGCAGCCGCAACGGCACGGATACCTTCGGCATTCCGCAAATCTTCGGCCTGCAAACCCGGCTGCTGCCCCGCGCGGCCGATGCCTCCAGCCTGTTCCAGGCCAGCGGCAACCAAACCAGTGACGGCAATGGCGTGATGAAGCGCGACGAAACCATCACCCTGCGCCTGGCCGCCACCGTCACGCAGCTATTGCCCAACGGCAACCTGGTCATCGGCGGCAAGCAGGAAGTGCGGGTGAACTCGGAACTGCGCGAGCTTGCCGTGCAAGGCGTCATCCGCCCGCAGGACATCGCCAGCGACAACACGGTGCAGCACGACCGCCTGGCCGAAGCCCGCATTGCCTATGGCGGCCGCGGCACGCTGAGCGACCTGCAACAGCCGCGCTATGGCCAGCAGCTGATGGATATCGTGCTGCCGTTCTAGCGTCTGATCGGCTGAGGCGCTGGCGCCGCTAGCCGTGAATCAGCCGCTCAATCCAGCGTCTGATCGGCCGAGGCGCTGGCGCCGCTAGCCGTGAATCAGCCGCTCAATCCAGCGTCTGATCGGCCGAGGCGCTGGCACCGCTAGCCGTGAATCAGCCGCTCAATCCAGCGTCTGATCGGCTCAGGCGCTGGCGCCGAAGGGCGTGAAGCAGCCGCTCAAACAATCAGCGCGGCCGGTCGCGCCCCAACCCGTAGCGGTTGATCAAGGCGCCTTGGGTGCGCATGGAATCATGCACCACCTGGGTCAGCGCCGCCGCGTTCAGGTAGCGCGGCTCCTGGTCGGCCTCGTTCAGTACGTTGATCAGGCTCGGCCGGGTGCAGGCCACGCGCAGCGCCTCCTCCAGCACCTGCACCACCTCGGGCCGCATCCCCGCCGGCCCGCCCACGCCGTAAAAGCTGCGGATCAGCGTGGAATAGCCCAGGTCGCGCAGCGTCGGCACCTCCGGCCAGCTCTTCTGCCGCCGGTCACTGCCAATCGCCAGCAGCCTTATCTTGCCGGCCCGCGCATGCGGCGCGCAGCTGATCATCGTGTCCATCGCAAAGCTCAACTGCCCGCCCAGCAGCGCCACCATGCAATCCGCGCTGCCGCGAAACGGCACCACGGTCCAGGGCAGATTCTCGCGTGAAGCCACTTCCGAGATCAGCAAATGCGGCGTCTGCGCCAGGCCAGGCGAGGAGCCATAGAACATCCGGTCCGGCTGCGCCCGACCAAAGGCCATCAGGTCTTCCCAGGTGCGGAACGGGCTGTCATCCCGCACCGCCGCCGCGAAGGGAATCTCCGCCAAACTGGAGATGAAGGTGAAGTCCTTCAGCGGGTCATAGGGCACATGCTCCAGCAGCGCCGTGCTGGTCAGCGCGGTGGAAACCCCACCCAGCGTATAGCCATCGGCCGGCGCATTCTTCAGCGCGGTAAAGCTCACGGCCCCACCCGCGCCCGAGCGGTTTTCAATCACCACCGGCTGGCCCAGCATCTCGCGCATCTCATTCGCCACGCTGCGCAACAGCACGTCAAACGTGCCGCCCGCGGGAAAGCCCACGAAAATCCGAATGGTCTGGCTCGGGTAGCGCGGCTGCGCCAATGCCACCGGGCAGGCCAATGCGGCCATGCCGCCCGCCAATACCCCACGCCGCCTGAAGCTCACGCCCATGGCCAATCCTCCCGCTTGATTAACCCCAGACTAGGCAGCCCGCCGCCCCGGCGCAACGCCACACGCATTGACAGCAGCCCCCCGCTGAAATCACATCACCCTCAAATGCAAGGGAGCGAGCCGCCATGATGACGCGTGAGGAGAATGAACGCCTGTGCCGCATTGGCGCCGGCACGCCCATGGGTGAGCTGTTCCGCCGCTTCTGGCTGCCCATCGCCCTGACCGAAAAACTCGCCACCCCCGGCGGCGCGCCCCGGCATGAGCGCCTGCTCGGGCAGGATTTCGTGGTCTTCCGCAGCAAGGAAGGCAAGGTCGGCGTGCTCGACGAACTCTGCATGCATCGCGGCGCGTCCCTCGCCCTGGGCCGGGTGGAGGAATGCGGCATCCGCTGCCTCTACCATGGCTGGCTGTTCGGCACCGATGGCGAGATCCTCGACATCATGAACATGCCCCCCGGCAAGCGCCCGCCGCGCCTCAAGGCCCGCGCCTACCCGGTGGTGGAAGCCGGCGGCATGATCTGGACCTATATCGGCCCGGCCGAACACCAGCCGCCCTTCCCGCAGCATGAATACCTGGCCGTGCCCGACAACCACCGCGTGGTGATGCGCGTGGACAGCCACTACAACTGGGTCCAGGCCACCGAAGGCGGGCTCGACAGCAGCCACGTCTCCATCCTGCACACCAACGGCGCCCGCCCCGGCTGGCTGGGCGAATCCGACGACAAGGTCGGCGCCTTCGACGACACCGGCCCGCTGCTGGAGCTGGAGGAAACCGAGTTCGGCTACCACTACGCCGCCTTCCGCCGCCCCGCGCGCCCTGGCGAGGCCGAGAATTGCCGCATCGTCCCCTTCATCATGCCCAGCGGCCGCATCATCCCGGGCGGCGCGCTGCAAGGCGCCAGCAACTCCACCCTGGTGCTGGAAATTCCGCTGGATGACGAACACACCGCCACCTATTCGGTGCGCTACGGCAGCCGCCCGATCGACCCGGCCGAGCGCCACCGCGAAACCGGCTTCGACGACCCCGAGATCTACAGCTTCGAGGACAACAAGCTGAAGATGGCGCGCGGCGACTACAAGCAGAAGCGCGAGCTGATGGACACCAGCTTCTCCGGCCTGCGCGGCATCGCCACCGAGGATGCCGCCATCGCCACCTCGCAGGGCCCGATCCTGGACCGCACCACCGAGCACCTGATCTACTCGGATCTGGCCGTGGTCCGCTTCCGCCGCCGCCTGCTCGACGCCGCCGCGGCGCTGGAAGCCGGCGCCCCGGCGCTGGGTGCCCATGCCGACCACGCGCTTATCCGCGCCATCGACGCACCCCGCCCCAGCGGCGCGCATTGGCGCACGCTCATCCCCACCCACAACGTCA
>CANFIE010000350.1 GCA_947446625.1 Acetobacteraceae bacterium
ATTGGGCTACCTGCTGAACCTGTGCTTCCTGCTGGCCGAGAAGCGCTTTGTGCACTGGGCGGGGAAGTAGCCCCGCCCAGGCTCGGGGTCAGATCAGCGGGACATCGGTATAGAGCTGGCGCAGTTGGGCCAGGAAGGCGGGCTGGCCCTTCAGCCGGGTCAGCGCCACGGCATCGGCGCCGGGCCACATGCTGTCAGTGGCTGCCAGTGAAAGCTGCCGCACGAAGCTGACACGGGCATCGCGCAGTGCCGCCACCGCCGCTACGTCACCGCCCTTGGCCAGCACGGCGGCGGCGAGCACGCCATCCTCGATGGCCTGGGTGGCGCCCTGGCCCAGCGTGGGCACCATGGCGTGGGCGGAATCGCCCAGGAACAGCACCTGGCCATTGGCAGCGCCGCGCTGCAGCGGCGTGACCTGCAGACGCGCCCAGTGCAGTTGCTCGATCATCGCGCAGGTTTTTTCCACCATCCAGGCCACGGCGGCGCAGGGGGCGGCCTCGGCGGGCAGGTACATGGCGCGGGCATGCGCCGCGGTCTTCTGCTCGGGCGCGATATCGCCGCTGATGGGGAAGGCGCCGGCGATGTACACGGCGCCGCCGGGCAGGCGGTAGCTCAGTAGGCGGTTATTGCCGTTGAACCATTGGCCGTAATCGTCATACGGGCAGTCCTCGGCGGCGGGCACCAGCAGGCGGGTCATCGCCAGGCCATGATGTTCCGGCACCGGCTCGGCATCGGCCAGGGCGCGCAGCTTGCTGTAGCGGCCATCGGCGGCCACCAGCAGGTCAAACCCGCCATGGCGCACCAGGGTGCCGGCCCGGCTGAACACCGGCACAAGGCGGCCGGCGGCATCCTGCTCCAGCGCCACCAGTTCATGCCCGTATTGCGTGCAGTCGGCCACGGGCGCCCGCATCAGGCGGTACAGCTCGCTCCAGCGCAGCCGCACGCCGGGTTCCTCGGCCACGTCCAGCAGGTCCAGGTCCAGCAGGCGTTCGCCGGTGGCGGTGTCGGCGAACCAGCGGCGCCAGGGCAGGCTGGCGGCGCGCAGCGCCTCATGCCGCGCCGGCAGGTAGAGCCGCAGCGCCTTCAGGGCGTTGGGGCAGATGTTCAGCCCCGTGCCAGCATCCTCGCGGGCGCCTTCGACAACACGCTCGAAACCCATCAGCTCGAAGCCTGGCTTATCGCGCAGACTTTCGAGCAGCAGGGAGCCGGCGACGCCGGTCCCGATCACGCCGATTCTCATGCCCGGTGATAGCAATCATCGGGCCACGCAACGGGCGTCAGGCACTCATATTGATGGGCGGCGTCACGTCATCCGGAATGGGGCAGACGTAAGGCGTGGCGGCGGTGCGCTCGGCGTGGTCGGCCTTGGCCCGGGCGATGAGCGCAGGGTCGTTCAGCGCATCCACGGCGGTACCGGCCATCACCTTGGCCACATGCACCATGCCCTTGTGCGCCAGCGGGGTTTTGCCCTGCGCCGTCAGCTGCCAGCTATGACCCGGCGTGCCGATGGCATAGACCGCGCCGCGCGCCTGGATGAGCGGCACCGCCCAGGACACATCGCCCACATCGGTGCTGCCCATCATGGGGGCGAAGGCAGCTTCCAGCGGCACGATCTGGTTGGCCAACGGCACACCGCGCTGCTCCCGCAGGCCGTATTTGCGCCAGCCGGTGGTGATGTCCTCCTCGCTCAGCGTGGCCTGGAATTTTCCGGCCAGGTCGCGGTCGGCGTCGTCCCATTCCGGCGGGCCAAGGCGCATCATGTTGTTGTGCATGGCCTCGGCCAGCGGGGTGTTCATCAGCAGGTTGGAGACGGCGCTGACCACCTTGGTGGTCACCTGCGTCTCGGTCATGAGCGCCGCACCCTCACCGATTTTGCGGACGCGGGCGATGAGGCGGTTCAGTTCCGGCAGGTCGCGCGCGCGGATCAGGTAGCGCACCTTGGCAGTGGCCTGCACCACATTGGGGGCGATGCCGCCGGCATCCAGGTAGGCGTAGTGGATGCGCGCGTCGCTGGGCATGTGTTCGCGCATGTAGTTCACGCCCACATTCATCAGTTCCACCGCATCCAGCGCGCTGCGGCCCAGATGCGGCGCGGCGGCGGCGTGGGAGGAACGGCCGACAAAGCTGAAGTCGATGCGGGTATTGGCCAGGCTCTTCATGTCATCCACCGCCGTGAAGGCGGCGGGGTGCCAGGTCAGCGCGATATCCACATCCTTGAAGGCACCGTCGCGGACCATGAAGCCCTTGGCGGCGCCGCCTTCCTCGGCCGGGCAGCCGTAGTAGCGCACGCGGCCGGGCAGCTTGTTGGCGGCCAGGTAGTCCTTCACCGCCGCGGCGGCCAGCATGGCGGCGCTGCCCAGCAGGTTGTGGCCGCAGCCATGGCCGGAACCGTCTCCCGGCAGCGGGCGCTTTTCCGCCACGCCGGCTTCCTGGGAAAGCCCGGGCAAGGCGTCGTATTCGCCCAGGATGGCGATGACGGGACCGCCCTCACCGGCTTCGCCCATCACGGCGGTGGGAATGCCGGCCAGGTTGCGGGTTACCCGGAAGCCCTCGGCCTCCAGCATGGCGGTGTGCTCGGCGCAGCTGCGATGCTCGGCGTAGCAGAGCTCGGGCATGCCCCAGACCCGGTCGGCCAGGCCTTCATACTCGGCTTTGCGCTGGTCAATCAGCTGCCAGATCTGTTCGCTGTTCTGCATCATCGGCTCCTTGGCTGGGCGGCAGCAAAGCCCTTCTGGGCCGTCTGGCGCAAGACCCGGCGCGGCGATAGTCTCCGGGCGGAATACCAAGGGAGTGAAGCGGTGCAGCTTGGCATGGTCGGCCTGGGCCGAATGGGCGGCAATATCGTGCGGCGGCTGCTGCGGGCGGGCCACCAGGCCGTGGTGTGGGACCGCGACCCGGCCCCGGGCCAGGCCCTGGCCGCCGAGGGCGCCCAGGCGGTGGACGGGTTGCCGGCCATGGTGGCGGCCATGACCGCGCCGCGCACCATCTGGGTGATGCTGCCCTCGGGCACCGCCACCGAAAACGCCCTGCGCGAGATTGGCGCCCTGCTCTCGCCTGGCGATGTGTTGATTGATGGCGGCAATTCCATGTGGAAGGACAGCGTGCGGCGCGGCGCGGAAATCCGTGGCCGGGGGCTGCACTTCCTCGATATCGGCACCTCTGGCGGGGTTTGGGGGCTGGAGCGTGGCTATTCGCTGATGATTGGCGGCGAGGAAGCAGTGGTGCGCCGGCTGGACCCGATTTTCCGCGCCCTGGTGCCGGGCAAGGCCGCCGCAGGCCCCACCCCGGGCGCCGAGGGCCGCGACCCCCGCGCCGCCGAGGGCTATGTGCATTGTGGCGCCAATGGCGCCGGTCACTTCACCAAGATGATCCATAACGGCATTGAATACGGCATGATGCAGGCCATGGCCGAAGGGCTGGATATTCTGCATGACCAGCCGGTGGTCACGGCTTCCTTGGCGGATGTGACCGAGGGCTGGCGGCGTGGCAGCGTGGTGGCAAGCTGGCTGCTGGACCTGACGGCCCAGGCCCTGGCGGCCGAGGAAGACCTGGCCAGCTATTCCGGCACCGTGAGCGACAGTGGCGAGGGCCGCTGGACCGTGGATGCCGCGGTGGAACAGGGCGTGGCCGCGCCGGTGCTGGCGGCCGCGTTGTTTGCGCGCTTCACCAGCCGGGATGAGGGGCGGTTTTCGATGAAGGCGCTTTCGGCCATGCGCAAGGGCTTTGGCGGCCACCTGGAGCCGCCGAAGAAGTGAGTTATTTGGTCCTCGTCATGGGCGTCTCGGGCGTGGGCAAGTCCACCATTGGTGGCTTGCTGGCGGAGGCGCTGGGCGTTGACTTCGCCGATGCCGACAGCTTCCACCCGCCGGCCAATGTGGCGAAGATGAGCACCGGCACACCGCTGACCGATGACGACCGCTGGCCCTGGCTGGACGCGATTGGCGCCTGGCTGGATACGCGGGCAACCCAGGGCGGCGTGGTGACCTGCAGCGCCCTGAAGCGGGTGTATCGCGACCGGCTGCGCGCCGGCCGCCCTGCCCTGCGCCTGCTGTACCTGCATGGAGACCCGGCACTGGTCATGGCCCGGCAGGCGGCGCGGGAAGGGCACTTCATGCCCGCCAGCCTGATGGCCAGCCAATATGCCACGCTGGAACCACCCGCGCCGGAGGAAGCCGCCATTGCCCTGGCCGTGGACGCCGACCCGGCGCAGATTATGCTCACCGCGCTACGCCACCTGAAGACGTGAAGGATATTGCCATGGATCCGTTGATCAAAGCCAAGCTTGAGAAGATCACCACCGCCACGCTGACCACCGTGCTGCTGAAGAAGGGGCTGCGCAATGTGTGGATGCGCGGGCCGCAGCCCTTCACTGTAGCCGCCATGGGCAAGCGCCTGGTGGGGCCGGCCTTCACGCTGCGCTTCGTGCCGGCGCGTGAGGATCTGGCCACGCCGGAAAGCTGGTCTTCGCCCATTTCCACCCGCGCGGCCATTGAAGCCATGCCCGAGGGCTGCATTTGCGTGGCTGATGCCATGGGCGTTTCCGATGCCGGCATCTTCGGTGACATTCTCTGCGCCCGCATGGTGAAGCGCGGCGTGACGGCGCTGGTGACCGATGGCGCGGTGCGCGACGTGGCCGGGGTTGAAGGCACCGGCATGCCGGTGTGGTGCG
>CANFIE010000351.1 GCA_947446625.1 Acetobacteraceae bacterium
CCGTCTAAATTATTAATAACGTCTAAAATTACTACTTTACGGTAAACGGCCCGGGGGTGCATCCTCCGGGCCGATGCGTATCAGCCCCCTTCTTGCCGCCGCCGGTCGGACCCGTTCTCGGGTAAGGGAAGATTTACGTCTGAGCGCTACGATCCTCGGCATGATCAACAGCAACAGCCTTGCCGCCTTTGCCCAGCAGGTGGGCGGCGCCTTTCCCGCCACGCCGGTGCGCGGGCCGGGTGGGGTACAGCCCGGGGTGGGGCAGCCCGCCCAGGCCAGCGCCAGCCAGCGCACGCTGGATGCCGTGCCGCCACCGCCAACCCGGCCCTTGCCACGCGGTTCCCTGCTTGATCTGAAAGTGTAAATCGGCTGGAAAGCGCCGATTCTCTACGCTTGCCTACCGCAGCGCGGCATCGCATGGTTAAGCCATGGCGAAGCACTTCCCGGCCCAACAGGAAGCTGATGCGCGTGCGTGGCTGAACCGCCCGGCACGCGGGCGCCGCGATTCCCGCCGGGTTTGGCTGGCTGTGCTGGGGTTGCTGGGCGGGCTGATGGCCGCCGATGCCCTGGCGCAAACCCCGCCGCCGGCGCGGCCGGCCCAACCGGTCAGGCGCTCCAGGCCGCTGGAGGCGACGATGGTGACGCCGCATGGCGAAAGCTGGCTGCTGACGCCCCGCGCCCAGGCCACCACCACCGAACCGCGCCGCCAGGACGAGGCCGCGCCGGTGCCGAACCGGAATATCGAAGCGCCGTTGCAGGGGTTTTCGATGGAGCCGAAGGTGACGCCAGAGGTGTTCCGCAGCCGCATGCCCGGGCGCAGCGCCAATATTGATGGCGCCACCAACCAGCAGGAACAGCGCGCCTATGCCCCGGCACCAGGTGCGCGGTTGATCGTGCCCTTCTTCACCCGCTGAGGCTTGCCGCCGCGCCCGGGCGCCGCCACCTTGGGGCCATGGACAAAACCCTGCTGGTGCAGCCCAACCCCGCCGACCCGCGCCTGACCCGGCGCGTGATGGGCATCGACCATACCGGTGCCCCGGTGGACAGCAGCGTGACGGTGGAACGGCCGCTGACGCTGTACCTGAACGGGCAGGAGATCGTCACGATGATGACGATTCTGGACCGGCCGGAGGAGCTGGCGCTGGGCTATTTGCTGAACCAGGGCATGCTGCGCGCCACCGATACCGTGACCGGGGTGGAGTATGACGAAGACCTGGGCGTGGTGGTGGTGCGGACACCCGAGCGCACCGATTTTGAACAGAAGCTGCGCAAGAAAACGCTGACCAGCGGCTGCGCCCAAGGCACCGCCTTTGGCGATGTGATGGAAGGCTTCGAGAGCGCCAACCTGCCGCGCACCAGCCTGCGGACCAGTTGGCTGTATCGGCTGCTGAACCGGATCAACACCCTGCCGACGCTGTACCTGGAGGCCGGGGCGATTCATGGCTGCGCCCTGTGCCAGGAAGATCAGCCACTGGTGTAGATGGAAGATGTTGGCCGCCACAACGCGGTGGACAAGATTGCCGGCTGGATGTTCCAGAACAACTGCCCAGGCGGGGACAAGATTTTCTACACCACGGGGCGATTGACCTCGGAAATGGTGATCAAGACGGTGCGGATGGGGATACCCATTCTGGTATCGCGCTCGGGCTTTACCGCCTGGGGGGTGGAATTGGCGCAGGAAGCCGGGGTGATGCTGATTGGCCGCTGCAAGGGCAAGCGCTTCCTGGCGCTGGCGGGGGCGGAGCGGATCATCTTTGACGCCGACCTGCGCTATGTGGCGGAGGAAAGCGCGCAGCATTGGCGCAAGAACTCACGCGAGGCCGAGGCGCATGAAGGCTGACACGCTGGCGGTGGTGCTGGCCGGCGGGCTGGCGCGGCGCATGGGCGGCGGGGACAAACCCTTGCGCCTGCTGGCCGGGCAGCCGCTGCTGGCGCATGTGCTGGCGCGGGTGGCACCGCAGGTGGCCGCGGTGGTGCTGAACGCCAATGGCGATGCCGGGCGCTTCGCCGCCTTTGGCCTGCCGGTGCTGGCCGACCCCTTGCCGGATTATCCCGGGCCGCTGGCCGGGGTGCTGGCGGCGCTGGACTGGGCGGCCGAGCATCGGCCCGAGCTGACCACGGTGCTTTCCGTGCCCGGCGATGGGCCGTTTTTGCCAGGGGATTTGCGGGCGCGGCTGGAGGCGGCGCGGGCGGTGGCGGGGGTGCCGATGGCCTGCGCGGCTTCGGGCGGGTGGACGCATCCGCCGATTGGGCTGTGGCCGGTGGCGCTGCGCGGGGCGCTGCGTGAGGGGTTGCTGGCCGGGGAGCGAAAGATTGACCGCTGGACCGCCCGGTTTGGCTGCGCCAGCGCCGAATGGCCGGTGGCGCCGCACGACCCCTTCTTCAACGCCAATGCGCCGGAGGATCTGGCCGCGGCGGAGGAAATTCTTGCGCGGGGCGGCGAGATTGCCCATATGCCGCAACAGATGAATGCTGGGGAGACTGGGCGATGAAAGCCGTGCTGTTGGGGATTGCCGCCGCCTTGGTGCTTTCAGTGGTGGCGGCGCGGGTGCTGGACAAGGAAGTGCAGCAGGACGCCGAACAGCGCTGGCAGACCCAGGGCGTGCGGCTGTAGCCATGCCGGATGGCGGGGCTTATGGCCCCGCCCCCGACGGTCGGCTTCAGCCGGCCTTGTTGACCAGGGTCTTCACCTCGTCCAGCGCTTCGGTGAAGCGGTGGTTGAGGACGCCGATGGCTTCGGCGTTGGACTTCTGGATCAGGTCGGCGATCTCTTTCATGTTCGCCACGGCCTTTTCATAGCCGGACTTCACCATCTCGGCCTGGCGCGCGGCCTTGGCCTGCGGGGCTTCCTGGCTGCCCAGGGCCTTAAAGGCTTCGGTCATCTCGGCGGCCGAGGCCTGCAGGATTTCCATGTGGCGGCGGGCCACGGCCTGGGCGCCTTCCAGCGCCAGACGGTTGGCGGCCGAGAGCGCTTCCATGTTGCGGCGCTGGGCTTCGGCCAGGGCGGACATGTCGGGCGCGGCCGGCATGCGGAAATCGGCCATCAGCTTCATCATGTCGAACTCAGGAAGCGTTGTCATTTTGGAATTCTCCGGGGGCGAAATGCTCTTCTGGTGGGCTGTGTTATGCCCTCTCCCCGGTCAGGTCAAAGAAATTGTGCGGTGCAGCAAAATCAGTCGGCGCCCTCGGGCGGCGGCAGGCGAAGGCTGCGGGCCAGCTTTTCGGCCTGGTCCAGGGCGCGGTCCAGCGCCGCCATGGTGGGGGCCAGGTCCTGGGTTTCGTCCTTGGCCCAGGCGCGCACCGTGGCCAGCCATACCGCCGTGGTGCCCTTGACGCGCAGCAGGCCCAGCAGCCCGGCGCTGGGAATGCCGGCGGCTTCCAGCATCCAGGCCATGGAGCCGGGCAGTTCGGCCAGCAGCAGCAGGGCCAGCAGCGGGTCGCGCTGCACATCCTGGAACAAGCGCAGCAGGCCGGCGCGGTGCGGCTGCATGGCGTCGATCCGGCGCATCAGCGTATCAAACACCCGGTCGCGCGGGCTGCCATGCTGCTGCGCCTCGGCATCGGCCAGCACGGCGGCATCCATGGCCTGGCCGTGCAGCCGCAGCAGGTGCAGGCGCGAGGGGCAGCGCCAGCGCAGTTCCGCCAGCGGCACGCCGGCGGAGGCGGCCACGCGGGCCAGGGTAAGGCCGTTCCAGCCTTGCTCGGCGGTTACCTGCCAAAGGGCGGCAACCAGCTTGCTACGGGTTTCGCTGTCCATGCCCTGCATGTAGGCGCGCCCAGGCCTTCCCGCCAGTTGCTATCCCGCCAGTTCCCGGCTGCGGGCGGTGGCGGCGGCAATGGCCTGGCTCATCAATTTGGGCCAGGCGTCGGGCTCCATCAGCACGTTGAGCGCGCGTTCCGTGGTGCCCTTGGGGCTGGTGACGTTCTTGCGGAGTTGGGCGCTGTCCTCGGTGCTGGCGGCCAGCAGGGCGCCGGAGCCGGAGACGGTGGCGCGGGCCATGCGGCGGGCGAGCGCGGGGGGCAGGCCTTGCTCGATGGCGGCGGCTTCCAGCACTTCGGCCAGCAGGAAGACATAGGCCGGGCCGCCACCGGAGACGGCGGTGACGGGGTCGATCAGGGCTTCGTCGTCAACCCAGTCCACCAATCCCACGGCGGAAAGCAGGCGGTCGGCCAGGGCGCGCTGCGCCGGGGAGACGGCGCTGGAGGGGTAGCAGCAGGTGTAGCCTTGGCGCACCGCGGCGGGGGTGTTGGGCATGGCGCGCACCACGGCGGCCTGGGCGCCCAGCAGGGCCTGCATGCCGGCGATGTTGCGGCCGGCCATGATGGAGACCACCAGGGTTTCCGGCCCGGCGAGATGGGCGAAATTCGGCAGTGTGGCGGCGGCTTCCTGCGGCTTGATGGCCAGCACGATGACCGCGGGGCGGAAGCCGGCGGGAATGGCGGCAGGGCTGGGCACCACGGTAACGCGGCTGGCGAAGGCGGCGGCGGAAGCGGCGTAGGGCTCCACCACCACGGCTTCCGAGAGGCCCTGTTCCAGCCAGCCGGCCAGCATGGCGCCGCCCATTTTGCCGCAGCCGACCAGCAGCAGCGGCGGCAGATTCAGTGAGTTCATGGCTAGCCCCCCTTGGTTGACCCGGGAAGGCTTACGGCTCGGGCCTCGCCGACACAA
>CANFIE010000352.1 GCA_947446625.1 Acetobacteraceae bacterium
CTCCAAAGGTCAACTCGCGCCGCACGCTGCTGCAGGCCAGCCTGCTGGCCGCCACGGGCTTCACCACCACCCCCGCCCTGGCTGCGCCGGCCAGCCTTACGGTGGTGGGCAAGCAGGGCTGGCTCTTCCCGGTCTGGGACGTCATGGCCCGTATCGAGCCCGCCCAGCTCCGCGCCGTCACCCAGGTCTACGCCGAAGCCATCACCGCCCTGCGCGCCGCCGGCATTGCCGTCAGCTTCGGCCTGGTACCCTCCAAGTCCCGCACCTATCGGCAATTCCTGCCCGACGGCACCCGCCTCAACGCCGATATCGACAAGCGCTACCCGCAGGTGGCCGCTGAACTCGCCCGCGCCGGCGCCACGCTGCCCGACCTCGACGCCGCCTTCCAGGCCGCCCGTGCCACCCAGCCGCTCTACTTCCGCACCGATACGCACTGGACCCCGCAAGGCGCCGAGTTGGCCGCCACCACCCTGGCCGCCCGCATGCTGCCCGGCCTGCCGCCAAGCCCGCGCCCTGGCCTGCGCCTGGCGCCCCCCACCGAGACACTCCACGCCATGGGCGACCTGGCCCGCATGCTGCCCGCCACCGAGCGCGACAAATACCCGGCCGAGAAATACCTGCACCGCGAAGTATTGGCCGCCACTGGCGCCAATACCCTGCTGGAGGATGACAGCGCCGATGTGGTTGTGGTGGGCAACAGCTTCGCCCAGCCGCGCTACGGCTTTGCCGCCAGCCTGTCCAGCCAGCTCAACCGCCCGGTGGCCCTGGCCTGGCGCCCCAATACCTACGGCGCCTTCTTCACCATGCTGGAATACCTGAAAAGCCCGGCCTTCCGCCAAAGGCGCCCCAAGGCACTGCTCTGGCTCAACCTGGAAATCGACCTGCAGAACCTGCCCAACAGCAGCAGTTGGGGCACCAATGCCATGCCCACGCAAAACTTCCTGAGCGACCTGCGCCAGGCCCTGCGCGCCTGAGCCACCGCCGCCTTTCCCCAACCCGCTTCGGATTTCCCGCCATGCAACGCCACTCCCGCGCGTGCGGCCGCCCTGTGCCCAGCGCCATGGCTCTGGCTGCCTTGCTGCTGCCAATAATAGCCTCTCCCGCCCAGGCGCAGGCGCAACTGTATGAAGCCGTGCCCCCGCCCGGCTCGGCCTATCTGCGCTTTGCCAATGCCCTGCCCGGCAGCGCCGCCGTGGCACCGAATTTCCTGCCCCGGCAGCAACTCGGCACCACGCCGCAGCAGCGCGTCTCGGCCTATGCCGTGGTCCAGCGCGTCGCCGGCCGCCGCCTGACCCTGGAACTCTCCGACGGCACCGCCTCTGGCACGCTGGAATTCGGCGTCGAGCCCGGCGGCTTCACCACCATTCTCCTGCACGCGCTGCCGCAGGGCGGCATTGGCGCCACCGCTGTCACCGACCAGGCCGATTTCAACCGCGCCCGCGCCCGCCTCAGCTTCTACAACGCAGCGCCGACCTGCGCCGAGGCCAGCCTGGCGCTGGAACCAGGCGGCCCCATGGTGTTTGAGCACCTGGCCCCGGCCAGCGTGAAGACGCGCGCCGTCACCCCCACCAGCGCCACCCTGCGCGCCAGTTGCGCCGAAGCCGCCGCCCCGCCCGTGGCCCTCACCGGGTTGGAAGCCGGCGGCACCTACAGCATCTGGCTCATGCGCCCCACACCCGGGGAGCCCATCGCCTTCCTGCTTGCCGATACCACGGCACGGTGGCGGCCATGAGCGCCCCCAACCCGCCCATCCGTCCCGCCAAGCCCATCGTGGTGGTGCAGGATGATAGCTGGGAGCATGAGGGCCCATCGCATTCGGCACGCCAACGCGCCCGGCTGCGGCGCCTTGCCGCCTATACCCTGGCCGGCCTGGCCTCGGCCGGCGCCGTTGTCGTAGTGGCGCCCCGCCTGATGCCGTCACAGGGCAGCAGCCCCAAGCCGGGCGAGGATATGCTCGGCCGACAACGCGGCGCGCCCAATTGGCTGCCCAATGCCCGCCGCACCGCGCCGCCCGCCAGCGCCGAAGGCAGCGCCGCGCTGCCCGCCGCCCTGGCCCAGGCCCGCTTCTGGCGCGCCCAGGGCCGCTGGGATTTGACGCTGCAGGCCGCCCAGCGCGCCTTGGAAATTGACGCTGGCAATGTGGAAGCCCTGGTGGCCGCCACCGATGCCGCCGGCGCCCAAAACCTGCCCGAGGCCGCCGGCTTCCTCGCCGAGTTGCGCCGTGTTGCCCCCGGCGACCCGCGCCTGCGCGAAGTGGAAACCAATCTCGGCATGGGCACCGATGACTTCGCCGTGCTGGCGGAGGCCCGCTCCCTGGCCGGCCAGGGCCAGCACCAGGCCGCGCTGCAACGCTACCAAACCCTGTTCCAGGGCGGCGAGCCCGCGCCCTCCCTGCTCGCCGAATACATCCAGGTCCTGGCCGCCTCCTCCGAGAATGGCTACCGCCAGGCGCTGGAACGCATGGCCCGCGCCGTGCAGCGCATGCCGGGCGATGCCGGGCTCTCGCTCACCTACGCGCAGTTGCTGACCTACCGCGAGGATCGCCGGATCGAGGGCATCGACCGGCTGCGCGAACTCGCCGCCACCGAGCCCCAGGGTGGCCCGGCCCGTATCTCATGGCGGCAGGCCGTGCTCTGGCTTGGCCCCAGCCCGGAAGCCACCAGCGAAGCCGAGCTCTACCTCCGCTCCAACCCCGCCGACCCTGAGTTGGAACAACTGGTCGAGCAATCGAAAACCTCGGTCATCTCGGAAGCCACCACCCAACGCCTGCTGGCCTGGAACGCCCTGGGCGAAAACAAGTTCGCCGATGCCGAGCGCGGCTTCCTCGCCGCCATCGCCGCCGAGCCCACCGACGGCGAAGCGGTGCTGGGCCTGGCCATCATCCGCAAGCGGCAGCAGCGCATCCCGGAGATGCAACGCCTGCTGCAACAGGCCCTGGCACTGGCGCCTGACCGGCGGGACGAATTCATCCGCGCCCTGGCGCCGGACCAAGGCATCACTTCGCCCAATACGCCGGTGGCCGGCGTCAGCAACGCCGCCCTGGCCTGGGAGGCGCTGAACCGCGGCGACCTGGACAAGACCGACCGTTTCGCCCGCCGCGCCGCGCAATCCCGTGGTGAGGAACGCCTGCAGGGCGAGGTCGTGCTCGGCCTGCTGGCGGTGCGCCGAGACGACTTCACCACCGCCGAGGCCCGCTTCCGCGCCGCCCTCGCCATCAGCCCGCAATTGCCCGTAGCCCTGGCCGGCCTGCATGATGCCCTGCAACGCCAGGGTCGCTTCGCCGAGGCCGAGGCGGTGGAACGCCAACCCGGCTATGTCGCGCCCGACAATCCCAGCGGCCGCGCCTATGCCCTGCGCGGTCAGGCGCTGCGCGAAGCCTCGCTGACCCGGCGTGAAGCCCTGCTGCGCCAGGCCCTGCAGGCCGACCCCGAGAATGCCTGGGTCCGGCTGGACATCGTGCGCCTGCTGCGCAGCACCGGCCGCCTGCCGGAAGCCCAGGCCCTGACGGCAACCCTGGCCCGCGAAACCGGCCCCGAAGCCAGCCTGGCCACCGCCCTGCTGGCCATGGAAGGCGAACGCCCGGCCGACGCTGTGCAGGCGCTGGAACGCGTGCCGCAACGCCTGCGCACCACCGACATGACGCGGCTGCTGGCCAGCGCGAAGCAGAAGCAGGACATCGACAGCCTGCGCCTGCGCATCCGCCAGGGCGACCCGGCAGCCCGCGCCCGCCTGCTGGCCCTGGCCGCCACGCCGGATGCCACCGGAGACACCGCCGCCGCCGTCATCGGCGCCCTGGGGCAGTTGGGCGACGGCCCCGGCGCCGCCAAGGCGGCACGGGATGCGCTGGCCGCAAACAATGGCGCCAGCGCCAGCATGCGCCTGCCCATGGCGGTCGCCCTGCTCAGCGCCGGCCAACCGGCCGAGGCCGACTACATCCTGGAGCCGCTCCAGCAGGACACCTCGTTGAAAATCGAGGAACGCCGCCAGTTGGAAACCCTGCGCGGCAACCTGGCCCTGGCCCAGTCCAACCGCCTGATGCGCGCTGGCGACGCCGTGGCCGCCGAACGCGCCCTGCAACCAGCCCTGGCCGATGCGCCGGACGGCGCGGCGGCCAACATGGCCATGGTGCGCCTGCACCTGGCCGCCCGCCGGTATGACCAGGCCCGCAGCACCGCCGAAGCCCTGCTGATGCGCGACCCGGCCAACCTGGAAGCCCGCATGGCCCTGGTGGACCTGGCCCGCCTGCAAGGCGACCTGGCCCAGGCCGAGCGCCTGCTGGCCGCCGGCCGCACCCTGCACCCGGGCGACGCCCAGTTGGCCATGCAGGAAGCCCGGCTGGCGCAGGATGCCGGCGACGCCCCCCGCGCCCAACGCCTGCTGGAAGCCGCGCTGCGGCACCGGCTGGCGGCGCTGCGCGCCCAGGGCGGCAATGCCGAAGCGCAGTTGGCCGCCGACCTGCAAAATCCGCAACGCGCCGCCAGTCGCGCTGGCGCCGAGCTGCGCGACACCACCACCGCCGAACTGGTCCAGGCGTTGAACCAGGCGCGCCAGCGCACCGCCACCTGGCTCCAGGCCGGCGTTGGCCTGCGCACCCACAGCGGCACGCGCGGCCTCGGCCGGCTCACCGAAGTCACCAGCCCGGTGGAAATCTCCACC